>PBOZ01000033.1 GCA_002724555.1 Rickettsiales bacterium | reverse complement strand
TGATAGTTCCCGAGGGCTACGATCTCGGAGCGAACGATGACGTCGATGCAATTTATCAGGAAATGGCTACCGAGCTTGCCGAATTGGAGGATTTGAAAAACCCTGACGAGGATCTGCCCTTGACCATTCAGCTCAGGGCTAGGCAGGAGGTCGAGCTGTTGAAGGTTCCCGTATTCGAGGAGCTCGCCCGGGACGCCTATGCGGAGGGTAATTCCGTAGTTATTTTCGTGAATTTTAGGGCCACGCTGGAAGCACTATTGAAGAGACTGTCGGGGGTATGCGGTATCTCTTTAGTGTACGGCGCGCAGGATGAGGGCACTCGACACGCTGAGGTTCTGTGTTTCCAAAGCGACGAGCACCGCATCTGCTTATGCATGACTCAGGCTGGAGGGACCGGATTGAGTCTGCATGATGAAAATGGCACGTACCCACGCGTGGCCCTAATATCCCCTTCATTCTCGGCGATCGACCTGCGTCAGGCGCTCGGCCGGGTTCACCGCGCTACGGGCAAGAGCCCTAGCATTCAGAAGCTCATCTTCGCCAGCGATACCGTGGAGATGCGTGTCTGCCGGGCCGTGCGAGCTAAACTTAACAACCTAGATCTCATCAATGATGACGAGATGAATCCAATAATATGACACTGACAAACACACAACTCGCCAAGCTCTGGACCGGATGGGCACTCTTGACCTTCGGGTGGGGTTTTTGGCACGGCTATAATCAGCTCGCGATGGTGGGATGGATGAATTGGCTCATCCAGGGAGTATCCGTCGCCCTAACGATCTGGGTGGTCTCCCGCCTTTGGAGGGTTGGCCCCTGAATTTATGGGGGGTTGGTGTTCGAGTGGAATCTAACATCAGTAACAAGCCCCCCACTATTTACTATGAAAGATCGATTTGATTTGGAAGAAGCGATAACCGAGTTCTCCGCTTATGACGAAGAGCTTGAAACAGTCATTTGCAGAATGGGGGACTTCCCTGTCACTCCAACGGAAGATGAGCTGCTGAATATGCTCATTGGCATTAAAGAATTAAACAAAGTTCGGTTTGAAAAACTGTGGAGTACTTTTGAGGCCCTACTCGCCAACGGAGCTATTCCAAGTAGCAAGCTTGATCAATAGAACCAAATCCTATTAATCATGAAAAACAAAATACTAGCCTTCGTCCTTCGGCCATTGACCCTCGTCCGAAGATTTTTTTCCAAGCCCAAAGCCCCTAAACAAGCGCCCTCCAGGGAGGAGCTTATAAAAAGGCCGTATTTGTGACTTGCCTTTGTTATTCGCATGTATTACATCATGATACACACACCCACAACCACACACCATTATGAGATTCGAAAAAAACCACGACCCCGACCCGTTGCGCGACAAATACCAAAAGTTCGAAGGCATTGCTAACTTGCCCGAGAGTGTTAAGAAACAGGTCGACGCGTCGTATAAGAAAATAACCAACTCCGCCTCGGAATATGAGGAGACCTTTCCCGATTTGCATGGTCTGGTTGCTTACATGGCAGTTCAGGATGTGCAGATCACTGCCTTGCAAAAGGAGATAAGGTCTATGCTCAAATCCATTCTCACGATCGCGGTCAAACTGGACAAGATGTCAGATGGGGACTCCTGAAGAACATCACGAGCTTGGACCCTCCACGTTGAAATACGTGGAGATCTGCGCGGGCTATCGGAGTTCCAACGAGACGAACATCTACGCCGAGGAAGGGACCAAGTTGCACTTGGCTGCCGAGACCGGTGATCTCGACGGGTTGGATGAGGAACAGATCCGTGCCGTTGTCGCATGCTTGGACTATATCAAGCCCATGGAGGACGAGGCCGATAGAGTTGAAAAAGAGTTAAGGGTAGTTATCCGACATGGCGACGCTTGAAGGGATCGTACGCCAAACAACAGACAATCCGTTAGAGAAATTTGAATTGGAAATGTTAACAAGCAGTAAAGAAGTTATAGCCTACAAGGTGGTGGATCGAGATGGGGACATCCTCATCGAGACCCAAGAGGGCTTTATTCCGATTTACATGTTCAAAATCAATACGGGAATGATGAATCTTCTGAGGCGGGACAGGGAGGTGTGGGATGGGTAGAATTTTTGGAACGGTTGATAGGGTTATCGTTAAAGGTTCGCACGTCGATCTCGTCGACTTCAAGTTTGGACGCGGCGAGGTCGACGATGCGGACATAAATATCCAGGGCCAGGCTTATCTGCTCGGCGTTATGGATAAATATCCCGAGCTGGAGACCGCAACCGTCCATTTCATACTACCCCGCCGTGACGAGGTTCTGACCCATGATTACACACGGGCAGACATGGAACATATCCGGCTTAGGATCAATGTGATAGTAGGAAAGGCAATGGCCGAGACCCCCGAGCTCAAGCCGAACACCGAGGGCTGCCGTTACTGCAAGCACAAGCTCAACTGCTCGGCTCTCTCGGACAAGCTGCTGCCCCTCGCGCAGAAGTACGACAAGGCGGTTGGCGACTTCGAGCTCAAGCTGTGGGGTAGCTATTCTCCGGCCGAGATCGAGGATCCGGACACCCTTGCCAAAATGCTCAATGTCGCTCAGGTAGTTGACCGGTGGGCCGAGTCCGCAAAGAGACGAGCGCTCAAGCTCGCGGTTGAGGAGGGGCTTGAAATCCCGGGCTATAATTTGCACTACCGAAACGCTTCGATGAAGATCGAGAGTGGGCAGGATGCATATGACACGCTTTCCGATTTGCTGACTCCGGAAGAATTCATGGATGCATGCAACGTCTCCCTTACGAATTTGGCAAAGTCATACGCTCAAAAGCTGCCAAGGGGTGAGAAAAAGAACGCTCGGGCGGTTATCGAAAGTAGGCTTGAGGAATCGGGAGCTCTACCCCCTGAGGAAGACCGGGACCGCAGTCCTTACCTCCGCAAGTCCCAAAATCTTTAAACATACTGTTATACATTCAGTATACAACATAGAACATACAAAGAACAAAATACAATGAGTAAAAAAGCACTAAGTGAAACCGCCAGCGAAGACACGGCCGTCGCCGAAGCAACCGCTGACATTATTGAAGGCTCCGCGGAAACGACAACTTTGGTTGCCGGCAACGGAATAACCGGAGATCTCGACGCATCCGATATCAGCTTCCCCCGCCTGCAAATCGTGCAGGGCATGGGAAATTTGTCGGAGCAGTTCAAAAAGGGCGAGATCGTATTGGACGGCGAGTCCTTGATCTCCGACGGCCCGACTCCCATCGAGCTGACAGTTTGCCGGATTGGCAAACAGTTCGAGGAGAATGTGGATTGGGACAGCGGGGAGATCCCAAGGATCGTCCCCAAGGAGCAGGCGCTCGAGATCGGCGGATCGTTTGAGTGGGGGAGTAACGGGCAGAAGCCCGATTGGCTCCCGATTGCAGACGCATTGATTTGCGTCAAGGGCGAGGATCCCGAGGTATTCCCATTCGATTTTGACGGATGCAACTATGCGTTCGCCTTATGGAGAATCAAAGGGACTGCGTACAAGCGAGCCGCCGTACCTATCTTTACCGCGGCAAGAATGTACTACCGAGAAGGTCTCCGTACCGGGAGCTTCTTGCTCAATACCGAGAAGGCAACTTTCGGAGGCAAGAGCGTTCACGTTCCGAAGATCCGCAGAGGGTCGAGGAACACTCCCGAGTTCTCCGAATGGTTAAAGGATTTCTGCTAATCTAATTAGCATGTGGTGTGTGAGAGAGGTGCCCGTTGTAAACGTAATTAGGCATAATTATTAGGGCACCTCTCTTTACCGCACCAATGCAATAACCACACACCATATGAAATTTGCAGCAATAGATTTTGAGACCTACTACTCGAAGGACTATTCGATAATGGGCTCAACCAATTATCAATACGTCAACCATCCGGAATTCGATGCCTATTTGGTATCCGTATACTGTAACGAGTTCCAGTATGTCGGCCACCCCAAGGACTTCGACTGGAAGAAACTGGACGGGTATACCTTAATCGCACACAACGCCGCCTTCGATCAGCGCGTCTTCGAGCGGTGCCAGGAGCTCGGGACTATTCCGGTGAAGCTGAAGCCTTCGTGGGAATGTACCGCTGATATGTGCGTATATTTCCAGTACCAGAGGAACTTGAAGGGGGCGGCCAAAGAAATCCTCGGAGTCGACATGTCCAAAGAGGTTCGGGAGAATCTCAAGGGCAAGACTTGGGACGACCTCATGGCACTCGACGAGGTTAAGCAAACCCTGGACTACGCATTGGACGATGCGAAATACACTTTCCAAATTTGGGAGAAGCTCCATGAGCAGTGGCCTGATGCTGAGAAAAAGTTAAGTCGCGCGACAAGGCTTATGGCGTGGGAGGGTTTACCCGTCTGCCTTAGAACAGTCAGCAAGGGAGTCAACCGGCTTGAGAACGAGCTTTTCGAAGCCAAGAAAGCTCTCCCTTGGTACGGAGAGATCGATCCCGACACCAAGAAGGAATACGTCGTGTATTCAAAAAAAGCCATGGCGATTGAATGTCGCAAGGCTGGTGTGGAACCGCCCAAGAGCTTGGCGCAGGGGAGTGAGGAACTGGCTCAGTGGATATCCGAGCACGGGGACAAGCTCACGTTTGTTGCCGCCATGCAAAATTACAATCGGATAAACATGCACCTGAAAAGGCTCCGCGCCATGGAGGCTCGGCTCACACCCGACGATGACATGAGCTACTCGCTTAAATATTTTGGAGCTGACGCTACGGGTCGGTGGAGCGGGGATGCAGGATTTAATGTACAGAACATGCCTCGCGAAGCCAAGTACGGGGTGGACATACGTAAATGTATACGAGCCAAGAAGGGCAAGACCTTCGTAGTTGCCGACCTTGCGAACATCGAACCTCGGATAACGGCGTTCGTTGCCCGGGATCACGAGACTCTGGACATGATCCGTTCGGGCATGAGCGTGTATGAAGCTCACGCGAGACAGACCATGGGCTGGACCGGTGGCAAGCTCAAGGACGAGGATCCTGAGCTGTACATGCTAGCCAAGGTTCGTGTCCTTCAGCTTGGTTACGGATCGGGATGGTTCAAGTTTTCCGAAACGGTCAAGCAATACGGGCAGCAACATATCTTGGACAACGATTTCAGCCGGAACGATGAGCTCCGATTTTTGGAATTTGCCAAGGCTTATCAGCCCGGCAAGGCGACTATGTACCCTACCCTCTCGACCGAAGACCGTCGGCTCTGGGTCAACGCCTTTATCCAAGTATCCGATTTCCGAGACAAAAACCCGAATATTACGAACTTGTGGAAGGTGCTTGATCGCGAACTGAAGGAGGTCGCTGGTGAAGGCGGAGACTATGCGATTGAGATCGAGAGCGGGCGAGCATTGAGATATTTCCGATGCCGGCATGAACCGGACGGTGTTACCTGCGCCACGCAAAAAGGGAGCATTCGTCGCGTCAAGATGTATGGGGCTAACATATTTCAGAATTGGATTCAAGGACTGGCAAGGGATTGCTTCGGACACATGCTCCTAAAGATCGAATCCGCCGGGTTTAAGGTCGTTCTGCATGTCCACGACGAGGTCATCGTCCAAGTCGATGAGGCTTATGCGGAAGAGTCCAAGTCTGCAATTGAAAAACTCATGAGCCAAGGTCCGGAGTGGATGAAGGAAGTCCCGCTGGAAGCCGAGGCCATGATAACCAGGGAGTATACGAAATGATTATCGGACTTTGTGGAAAGAAGGGGTGCGGGAAGAGCACCGTCGCTGATTTGATCGTTAAGAATTTCAAATTCTCAAAGGCGAGCTTTGCAACCCCGATAAAAGACATGCTCATGGCAATGGGGCTTACCGAGGAGGAGATTTGGGATCCGGAGTTGAAGGAGAAAAAGATCGAGCGCTTTGGGAAGAGCCCTCGTGAAATGCTCCAGCTTTTGGGTACGGAGTTTGGAAGGAATCTCATCGTGGATGATGTGTGGGTACGCGCATTGGAGCATCGAATCAAAGATGCCGAGAAGGTCATCATTGATGATGTACGATTTCCCAACGAGGCTGAGATGATCCGTGGGAACGGCGGGGTGATAGTAAGAGTTGTCCGGGCGGGGCAAGAAATGGGCATGGTCGACACCCACGTATCCGAGCAAGGCTTGGATGCCGAACTGATCGACAGGGAAATACAAAACATCAGCTGCTATGAGACCGATCTCGAGCTGGTCGTAAATCGTGTGATGGAGGAGATATTATATTATGGAGCTGTTCAGCATCCCCAACCTGAGTGCCTCTCAGGTCAGTAAAACAAAACCTTGGAAGCTCAAGTTCGAGCTTCCCAAATTTAGAAACAAGAGCGAGTACAAGCAGTGGGCCGCCCAGCCCAATACCAAGTATCTAGCCTACAGCACGGCTGAAGGCGTCGATCCTAACCGGCGGGTCAATACCAGCGGGGAGGATGGAAACCCGATGCGCTACCTGCACGGGGTCTGCGTTGATTGGGACGCCACTTTCAAGGATGAGGAATTCGAGGACATCGTTCGCAGACTTTTGGACCACGAGTACCCCGTTAATTACATCAGCCGGAGTTACAATGGGGGTATCCATGCCGTTTGGTTTTTCGAATCGCCGATCTACATGCACGGCTCGAAATCCAACGAGCGATTCCTTCGACGTTTGGCCAAGGAGCTTAAACTTGAGGGCAGAGATGCGATAGCGCGCGGATTTGACCTCCCGAACTTCGTCAAACAACACTACCTCCTGCACGGGCACTCGTGGAGAGCGGTCAAACCCAAGGCTCGGATCGCCTCGAGCGAACTACACTACTGGCAATTCGAGACTTCCAAATCTGCTGACTTTCGCGGGCAAGGTCCGGAGATCCCATTGGACGTGGTCTTCGAGGAGGTTAAGAAGGTCTGGCCTGAGCACAAATGGCCGGGCGAGTTTGTGGAAGGGAGCCGTGGACCAACCTATTGGGATCCGGGCGGACAGCATCAGACAGCAAACGCCGCCATCGTCAGGGACACGGGCATGCAAGTATTCAACATGCCCAAGGGATTCTATACATGGGCTGAGATTCTTAGCCCGGGATTCGTCAGACAGTATGAGGTCGGACGGATTGGCGAGGCCGTGGCGAGCTACTGGACTGATGGAAAGAACTACTTCATCGAGGACGGGTCGGGTGACTTCTTTGTAAACTCAAAGGATGACGCTCTGCTCGATCTTCAATGCCGGCACGATCTGTCGGCTAGACCCGGTCGGCATGAGAATGTGAGCGAGGCTCGACGGGCTCTGCACATGATCAACACGAGCAAACGGATCGCGGCAGGTATCCCCTTCTGCTTTACGAAATCTCGCATCGTGACCCACGAACATAGTAAGTATTTCAACACCGCTCGGATCAAGCCTTTGACCCCGGCCGACGAAGCGGGTGAATGGGGTGAGCACTTTCCAACCATCGCCGAATGGATGGAGCATATGCTCGGAGAGGAGCAGCTGCCTTACGAACTGGCTTGGTTGAATTATGCATACAAGAATGCACTGGCCGGAAAGCCCCGCCGTGGACACGCTCACTTTCTGGTCGGTCCTCCGAATTGCGGGAAGACGCTTTATAACACTACGATCTTCGGGGGCTTGTTCGGTGGAGGGATCAAAGCATCCGAATATCTGACCGGTAAGGATGACTGGACTGATTACCTGTTCGAGTTCGGGGCTTGGCTTGTGGACGATGAAGCTCCGACTGCATCTACCGCGATGCACACGGCATTTACCGCTCGGCTTAAGGAACATATTGCGAATGACACTTTTCTGATCAAGGGCAAGTATGTGAAGTCCGGTCGTGCCTACTGGAGAGGGCGGATCAGCTGCACCTTGAACGATGACCCCGTGTCCATGAGGCTACTACCCGATCTTGACATGAGTATCAAAGACAAGCTCATGGTATTCAAATGTAACGACGGCTATCCATTTACTCAGGGAACGAAGGGCATACTTATCAAAGAGCTCCCGGCCTTCGCCGCTTGGCTTTTGGCCCATGACCCACCCCCTGACATGCACGAGGTTCGATTCGGAGTGAAGGCTTATGTGAACGAAGATCTTGAGGAGAAGGCCAAGGCTGACAGCAGGTATAGTCACATGATCGAGCTTCTGTCCATGTTCCGTAAGACTTTGAAAGAGGACTGTTGGGAAGGAACATGTTCCGAACTCATGGTTGTTCTCTCCGCGAACGAAAATAATCGCGTACTGCTAAAAGAGGTCAGCCCGAAGAAGTTGGGCTGGGGGTTGAGGCACATGGAGTCCAAAGGATTCGACTGGGTTTCAAGATCTGAGAAGTTACAATATGGCTGGAAAATCTGCTAATAAAACGGCCGGCACGGCTTGGGAGTACAATTTCTTCGCCCAAGCGCTCGACCGGGGGTTGGACGTACTCATACCGGCGGGGGACGATCTCCCCATCGATTGCCATATCGTAAACTCTGCCGGCACTATTTATCGCGTTCAATGTAAAGGAACCTCGGTCAACAATAAAACCCAAGGTGAGTACCAAGACCGGTACAAAATAATCGCGGCGACCGGAAATAATTCAAAAACTCCGATCGACTGCACGAAAGTCGATGTTGTCGCATGTTACATCGCGCCGACCAAAAACTGGTACTTCGTTCCATGCCTCGAGCTCGAGGGCTCGGTGAGCATGTGGTTCTATCCGAACAACCCGAACTCGAAGTCTAGGTACGCTCGGTTCAAGGACAATTGGGAAGTGTTCAAGACCTGAAGTCTTTGTCGAAGAATCCGGACTTTCGCAATCTGACCCTCACGGTTTCTTCCGACACTCCCAGGCAACCCGCAATGATCTTCGGGTGCATTCCCGAGATGTACCGCGAATAGATCATATACTCCCAATCCCTCATGCGCTTGTTCATGCGCACTTGATCGTGCCTAAAGAGGTATCCTTTTTTCTTTGAGCTTTCTCGCGGAGGGGCTAGCCCGAAAGCTGCCCTGACCTCCTCAGGAGTCAGCCCCAGACTCTCCAGAATCTCCGGATTCTCGGTCATCGTCTTTTGGGTACCCCAACGCGAAGCATTCGGAAACCGATTGCTTTGGCGGGAACTCCACAGCCCCCTCTGACCAGATCTCCGTTTTGTCATCCTCGAACTCGAAATGCACCTTAACCCAGATGTCCGCGCACATGTCATTTTCCAAGGCGCACAACCTGACTTGGGGCACTAGCTCATCAGCTACTTGCCGGCATTGAATTCCCACCGCATCAAGCATGGATTTCTCCTGCTTTTTTTGTTTCTCCAACCACTCTCTCATAATCATTTTTCCTTTACCACTAGTCACAAATGGGATACACAAGACCCATATTTTATGTATAACATTGCTTGGCAGTGCTGTCAAGTGGTTAATGTTCAACACTTTGCCCGGATGGCGGAATTGGTAGACGCGCTGGATTCAAAATTTTTTCATTAGCCACTAGTTACAGTGCTTGCCCGCATAAACACTGGACTCTATGAAAAAAAACACTACACGTATGGCTATGAAATCACACACCAGTAGTCACAAATTGGGTACACAGAAAGCTGTTTCAGCAAAGGGTACCCGCATATATCAACGCCGTGCCGGGGGGACCTGGACTTACAAGACCAAAATGGGGGGTAAAGTTCGATATTTCCCCCTCGGGTTGGATAGGAAGGAGGCTCTCGAATTAGCCGACACGATTAGGGGGCACGCGATGCTCTACCCGATGCAAGAAGTTCTGGACATGTTCCAGAAAAAGCAGTTCGCAAAGAATAAGGTTCCGAGTCCGACGGTCTCTGATGTTGTTCAGGTTTTGGAGGACAGCCGTATCAGTTCCGGCATGTCTAAGACGACGCTGAAATCTTACTTGGACAACCTCCGCAAATTCGCCCGGTTCGTTACAGGAAAGGAAAACGTTAATGATTTCGACTTAGGAAATATTACCGACGCTACCATCCGAAAGTTTAAAACCGACAGCCTTAAAGACATAAAGGACGAGGGTTTGATACAGTCCAGGAAGAGGACGCTCAACTCGAACATTCGACAGCTCAAGGCCTTGTTCAGTCGACCCGCACTTTTCGATGCTTTCGACATGGATTTTGTGGAAGTGATCAAGTCTCAGGAATTCTTCAAAGGTATGAAGAAGTTGTACAGACTTCCACCCAGAGACCTAATACAAAAGACCTTCGACCTTTGGCCCACGACCGAAGGTGATGTGCATACGCTGATCGGTATCGCCCTACATTTCGGGCTGAGACGAACCGAGATTCTGCACATGCGCAGATCGTGGTTCGATCTCTCGGGTGACAAGGCTCGAATAAATGTGGTGGCCGAACTCGATTTCAAACCCAAGGGTGGTCACGAAGGTCTGACCATGGGATCCAAATCGGTAGCCAAAGCGATTTTGAATAAAGCGTCGGGCGATGATTATTTGATCAAGGATCGTGCTGACAAAGGCCGACCGGCTTTTGATGCAACGCTCAAGGTCTTGCGTGAGATCGGATGGGAACGAGCCAGCCCGTTGCACGAGCTAAGAAAATTGTTCGGGTCGTATGTCGCGAGCACGGAGAGTTTGTACATCAGTCAGAAATTCTTAAGACACGCCGATGCAAGTACAACTAACGAGTCATACGCTGACGCCATCGTGGATGACAAAGTTAAGAACTTGTGGGTAGCTTGATATGTGGAACTACAGAGTGATCAAGAAGGGAGAAGAGTACGGGCTGTATGAAGTCTTCTACAATGATGACGGGGAGATCTCGGCTCATTCGGAAAAGCCCGATCTTGTCGGTGAGAGCGTGGAAGACCTGATGAGCAGCCTAGCGCTCATGCAGGAAGATTTACAGCGCACGATCGATGATCCGGAACGGATCCTTGAGCATGGGAAGATCAAATTCCACCCGTTCTGCAAGGATGAGGATCGGGAGGTATATCCGTTCGATCAGAACGACTTGCCGTAGTTGTGCCCTACCGCCATTTCCCTGAGCGCCCAGGGATGGTCATGGTGGGTCGCAATGATCATCTGTAGCTGAAAGCTCCGGCCTCGCAAATTGGTAAAGACTTTCATGTGCTCTTTGATCGGGCCCTTGTACTGACCTTTGATCAGCTCTTCCTCGCCCTTGGCATAGAGCCACAGGTAACCGACTGAGTTCTTACGGAACGACAGATCGATCCGGTAGAGCTGCTTCTCGTTGTGCTCGTCTCCAAGGTGTAGCCAGTTGGTTTCAGCTATGGATAGGTAGGAGTTTGCAAAGAATAGTGGGTTATTAACCGTGCCCGGCCCGTCAACGGGCTCTTCGAATGGTGCGGACATGTACTTCCCGCGATATAAAAATCCTTCACCGGTCTTCGAGCAGACCACACCCTTTTCAGTGGTCGTGTCAAATGGGACGGTTACATCCCCAAATGGGTCGGCGACTTTTGGGAATACGGCTTCGTTAAAATCCAGAAGATCGGTCTTCTTGACGCTCTTGTCCTCGGTGACCGCATACAACTCTGCCGAATTGTCTCGGGTCGCAACCGCTGTGATCGATTCATGATCAAACGGGCCGGATAGAGAATTGGTGCGCTCGTCGATTACATAGCCGAGATACTTGGATGATAGTGTATTTCCTGTGAAAGTAGGCGGTGCTTGAGTAGCCGAAAGATCCGTCGGTCCGGTGGTTGGAACATTAATTATTTGAGTAGCCGAAAGATCCGTCGGTCCGGTGGTTGGAACATTAATTATTTGGGTGCCTGATAGATCGGTTGGCCCCGCCGTTGGAGCTATTGTGCCTCCTCCCGAGCCTCCTCCCGAGCCTCCTCCCGAGCCTCCTCCCGAGCCTCCTCCACTTTGATCACCCTGCAAATCGGTCGGACCTGCGGATGGCGGGCTTGATGCTGGTAGTGCCAGACTAATTCCCGAATTCGTCCAATCCCCCTCTAGCGGGCTGAGATCGTACATACTTGAACTGGCGTCAAGGCCGAGTTCTTTAAACCAACCGGTTCCCGCACACGGCCCCTGCCCTGACGATTCAACCCACGCTTTATAGTAAGGGTCGTTGGTTATTACCTTAACTTCAAGGATTTCTGGGCTTGTACCGGCGTTATCGTCTGAAAAGAAAGAGTAGGTAGCACCCATCCAGCAGCGATAGAATTCCCACCCGCTGTTCTTTGTACCTATAAAATTATAGTAGTCAACACCTTGACCATAATAGTTTCGAAGGAGCAGGCATATATCGTTGGAGAGGTGTATGGAGGATCCATTATTAAGCTCCTCCATAAGCACCGAACCACCCGAGCCAGTAGCGAAGAATACGGGGGCTGTCCCAGGTGTCGCGCCGCTAGATATCGCAGCTTTAGTATTTACCGTGTCTTTCTCCCAGTGATGTCCACCGATCCAATGTTGGTAAAACGTGTCCCCGATCTTCCCGTCGTTTATCGTAGCTGGGCGGTAGGGTATGGTCTTCCCCCCTACGTCACTTGTGATCCCTGCATTTTCGTCCAAAACATATAAGTTTAGGGCAGACTCCTGCCACACCCCTATACCCGATTGATTATTCCAGTTCCAGGTCTCCCCCGTCGGGGTGCTTGGGTTTCCTGGATCATCAAACTCATATTCATGAACATAAGACCAGTTGGGGTCGGTCGAGCCAGTTGGCTCCTCCCCCCAGAAAGTTGAATGTTCTTTTGCAAAATGCGCTATGGCTCGGGAACCACCATCTGGATGTTCGCAATCATTCTCACCTGGAAACGGCGTATCCGCGCAAATCGAATTTGTTCCGCCGTGGTGTCCCGGGACATAGCTGAAACTGCAAGGGGTTCCGGGAGATGAACAGTCGTGCAGAGGTGGAGTTGTCGGCCCCCAAATCTGGCCAAGTAGGCTATCCGTTCGGTAGCGGTCTTGATAAGTTACGATTGTGGGTGGGAGGCTGAACTGAGCCATCAAAGTCGCACCCTCTGGCTGCGGTTGGGTGGAGTCCGTCCAGTGGTAGGCTCTCCATCGATACTCTCCCGTATCAAAATTTATATACCTACCCAAGCGGCACTTAGGGTCGGATTCGTGAACCCACTCTCGCGAGGTGGTATCGAAGTTGTAGGTCCCCTCGCAGATGTCCAGGTTTACGTCGTTCTTAGTTAGAACTATGGATGCTGGTATATCGCTCATACTGGAAGTGTGTAGTAACCGCTGACGCTGGTACTGTTTTGATCGAAATATCGGTTTTCACCCGACGTAAAGTTGTGTATCCCCGCGCCAAGGCTCAGATAGGCTCTGGTGCTTCCTCCGTCGAGAACGTACTCCCCGCCCATTGGGTTACCCGCAGCAGCACCCGCCTTAGAATAGGTGAATGGGTTGCTCGCGGATCCGAGACGCTTGCATATCTTGTATATTCCGTTTGAGCCCGCAGCTACCCAGACATCCCAAACCCCCCCTGTCGAGGCGTTAACCTCTTGGAAGTGCCAGCTTGGGTTGCCAGTCCCCTCATTCCAGTTCCACGACGAAATAAACGTGTCTAAATTTCTAAGTCCCGCATATGTCATGCGTATCCAGTGTTGGTAGAAACTACATACCGAGTTGCTTCGAAGGAAGTGCCTACTCCCGCCACCGGGGAAGTACATTGTCATAGGTGTGTTGCAAGTGCTTCCAGATTGCGCGGTTCCAGGCAATCCGGAAAGGGATGTGGGGGTGCTGACATTCGTGAAACTCTGGTATCCGAAATTGTTGGCGTTTGTAGGCCAGTTCAGTTGAGTAAAGTAAATCCTATCCCCCTGCCAGCTTGGAGATCCGGGGACAAGCGGGTGTAGAGCGGGGAACGGGACGTTGAATGGTTGAACGGCGGATAAGTTAGTTGGTCCGTTGGCTGGTCCAAAAAATTGCTGGGTTGCTGATAACCCAGTCGGTCCACCGGTTGGTGGGAAGAACTGCTGGGTTGCTGATAACCCAGTCGGTCCGTTAGCGGGCATGGTAATTGCGGAAAGGTTGGTCGGACCTGCTCCTGGAGGTGGTTGAACGGCTGACAGGCTGGTTGGTCCGCTTGCGGGCATGGTAACTGCGCTAAAACTTGTCGGGCCGTTAACAGGCTTGGTGATTGCATTAAAACTTGTCGGGCCGTCAACGGGTTTGGTAATTGCGGAAAGATTGATCGGACCCTCCGTAGGTTTTCTCTTATTTACGGGACTCTCCGAACTTTCGACAAATACCCAATACATTCCGGATTGCGGGTCGTATGTAGCGAATCAATTCTCCAGATTGGCAGGGTGGGCCTTGTCCCATTTACCTTTTGCCTTCCAGCTGGCTTGCTGCGGATCCGAGTAACTCTTGAAGTCCTCCGCCCCACGGACTGCGGCCTCGTCCTTGTACACTTGACCGTCGTGTCCGAGCCAG
>PBOZ01000032.1 GCA_002724555.1 Rickettsiales bacterium | reverse complement strand
CTCCCGCTGGCAGCATGCTTTATGCGATAGAGATCCCGGAAGGAGGCGGAGGCGAAACTGCTTTTGCCAACCAATATTTAGCCTACGAGACGCTCCCTGATGTTATGAAAATAGTGATTTCCGGCAAATACCAAGTGCACGATTCAAGTCGCAATAGCGCAGGGGTCCTCCGGCCAACAGCCAAACTGCCAACCAAACCGGAAGAAGTCGAAGGCCCAACCCATCCCATTGTCCGCATTCATCCAGCTACTGGTCGCCAGGCGCTCTATCTTGGCCGGCGTCGGAATTGGCCCTCGAACTACATCATCGGCCTCGAGAATGACAAAAGCGAGGCGATATTAGACAGGTTATGGCGTCACGCTACGCAAGACGAATTCGTCTGGAGCCATACTTGGCGAGCGGGTGATGTATTATTGTGGGACAACAGATGTGCCTTGCACTCTCGCACTGCGCTCGATCATACGCGACCTCGTGTGCTTCATCGGACACAAATTCAAGGCGAAGCTGTGATCGCGGGATAACCCTCGCCCGACCGGCGCTTTGCCCTAAATTTTATATCAAACGCATAATACCATTTGAGGAAAAAGAGATGCGCGGCACCGTGGCGACGATCAAAGTTAAAGAGGGTATGGCCAAAGAGTTCGTGGCAGCGGCCATGAAGCTGGTCGAGGCCGTCAACGCGAATGAACCGGATTGCTTACTTTATCAACTTTATAAGACCGACGACGAGCACACCTATGTCTTCATGGAACGATACAAGGACTTAGCAGCGACCGAATTTCACCGTAACTCAGACCACTTTAAAACTTTAGGTGCAGCAATGGGGCCATTCATGGCCGGGCGTCCCGATGTGATGCGGATGGAAGAGGTCGAATAGCTTCGTGCCATCCCTTCGATGTAGATCAACGTCACTTGCCTCGGTAATCGCATAATAATACGAACAAAGCTGGAATTGCGCTGGCAGAGATCAGTTAATCATCTCCGGGATCCGCGAGATACTGGTCGCCATAGTGCAGTCGGACAAAATCCTCACTCACCAAACCCGAGCGAAGGTCTTGCTTAAGCGCAACTTCCGATCGTTTCCCTGGATTGCCAAAACCACCGCCGCCTGGCGCACGGCAGAGAAAACTATCACCCGGAACAAGCGTTCGCTGAATACCCGGTTCTTGACGTTCGCCATTGACGTAAAGTTCGCCGTTGGGCGCTCCACCACCACCCTGCACTCCTGGTACCGGGTGAATAAATCGTCCCCCACGGAAACTCACCAAAATATCGCCAAGCGGGCCCAGGTCGTCTGCCAACACCTCCACCTCAAATTCCTGACCAAAACCCCCTCGGAATTCTCCTGGCCCCGCTGAATTCTCCCACAACGCACGTTTCTTCACCAAAACCGGCACTTCAGATTCCAAAATCTCAACCGGCGTGTTGCCGACATTGACAGGAAACGTCAGGCAGGACACTCCATCACTGTCGGGACGTGCACCCATGCCACCATTGATGCAATTCAAAGGCGCAAATGGCGTGCCGTCCTGCTTCTTACCAAAAAGATATTGCCCCCACATCGGTGTCGATCCCGAGCCGGAGACAATGCGCTCAGGCACAGCATCCGCCAGCGCGCAATAAATAATTTCCGCCAAGTGATTGCCGATAGCAGTTCGGGCAAATGTTGGCGCCGGAAAGGTACAATTCACGATCGTGCCTTCATCGGCCTTAATTGTTAATACTCGCAGCGTGCCCTCATTAATCTTGATAGGCAGATCGAGGGCCGCATTCACGGCAAAGGTTGTATAGGAAGACGCGTAGGTCAGCGTGCAATTCACCGCTGACTTCACCTGTGGTGAACTGCCGCCGTAATCGATCTCAATGGCCTCGTTGTCCACGGTGACCTTGCAATGGATTGTGACCTCTTCCCCATTCTCAATATCGATGACCGCCTTGTGTCGAAATACGCCATTGGGCAATTTACCAACCTCGGCCCGAGCCACGGCTTCGCTGCGTTCGATAATCTCATCCGCCAAATCCTGCAGGTCTTGCCAGCCACGTTCAACACAAATGCCCTTCATGCGCTCGCCCCCAACATGATTGGCAGCGAATTGCGCGCGAAGATCTCCGACGACCGTGCCGGCGGAACGAACATTATTTTCTATAAAAGCCAGAACATCTGTATTCAGCTCGCCCGCGTTAAAAATTTTCAAATGCGGAATGCGCAAGCCTTCTTCGTAATTGTCTCGGCTTTCAGTCGTAGCGCGCCGCCCACCTATATCCACATGGTGGCAACAAGAAACAGTATAACCAATCAAGCTGCCGTCGAAGAACACCGGCGTCGTCACCGTGATGTCATTATGGTGCCCACTTCCGTCCCAGGGATTGTTGCCAATCAAGACATCGCCATCAATTAGTGTTTCGGGTGGATTGTCACGCAACATACAGCTCAACATGTGTCCGAGCGGGCCGCAAAGACCAGGCGTCGAATCCGGCGATTGAGCCAACAAACGCGCCTCCCGGTCGAATATGGCCGTCGCGTAATCATTCACATCACGAACAACAGTCGAGAAGGACGTCCGCTTCAATGTTGCAGCCAATTCATCTACCGTCGAATTCAAACGACGCCAGAACATTTCCAATGTGATTGGGTCCAGTTTTGCGCCCGTCATTGCTGTTCCCCGCGTCCCTTTAATTCCAACAGAAGACTGCCGTACTCGTCGACCGTCAGTCTGGCGTCACTACCGATGATCGTTGTTGATTCGTTTTCTTGAATAATGATAGGACCAACACTTTGAAAGCCGGGTAAGAGATCCCCGCGTTCGTAGACCACATGCTCCCGAAAACCGTTTGCGACCGGACAATAGGCCGGACGTGAACCGACGGGTTCCGCCGTTTCATCTCCAGTCTCCGCGACTAAGGAAATATTACCCATTGAGGCCGTCGCAGTAAGGCGAAGGTTTATAAACTCCAATTCAAGATCATCATAAGTCCGGCCGTAGAGTTTGCGATAGGTCTCGTCGAACCAGCCTCGCACATCAGTGGAAGTAGCATCCGCGAGCAACGCATCTGGAAATGAGATCATGACATTGTACCCTTGCCCAACATAACGCATATCGGCCGCTCGTTCGTAAAAGAGGTCGTTCGGGTCTATGGATTCCGGCATACGCTCCCGGCATTCAGACACCATCGCGGCAAATAGCGTATCGAGCTTCTCGAATTCCGCCACGTTTAAGCGGACTCGATTCGTACGAACGGTATCGTAACTCACTGGCGCCACGACCATGCCAATAGCTGACGCAACGCCAGCCCGCGGCGGAATAAGAATACGTCTAATACCAAGACGCCGCGCTAGATCGACCGCGTGTACTGGACCGCAGCCGCCAAATGCCACCAATGTATAAAATGCCGGATCCTCGCCATGCTCCGTCACATAAACTTTGGCGGCCGCAGCCATGTTTTCATTTACGATACCATGGATCCCATACGCCGCCTCTGTTATGCCGAGCCCGAGCGGCGTGCCAACGGTTCGTTCGATAGCAGTCTCCGCTGCAGCCTTATTCAGCGAAATCTCGCCGCCCAAAAAATGCGCCGGATCGAGGTAGCCTAGAACTAGGTCTGCATCGGAGACGCTTGGCTGCGTCCCGCCTTGGCCATAACAGGCCGGCCCCGGGTCTGCGCCCGCACTTTCCGGCCCCACCTGCAGCGTGCCAACCTCCGAAATCTGCGCCAACGACCCTCCGCCCGCGCCAATTTCCATTAGGTCTAGGACAGGGACACGAACGGGAATGCCACTGCCTCGCTTAAAACGATGAACATGCGCCACCTCAAAATCCGTCGTCCGGGAAATCCGCCCATCTTGAACCAAACACATCTTCGCCGTTGTGCCCCCCATATCAAAAGACAGAACATGCGACAAACCAGCAAGGCGCGCGTAGTGAGCCGCCCCAAGGGCACCGGCGGCCGGGCCAGATTCAATAATCCTCACCGGGAATTCTCGTGCTGTCGCCGACGAATTGATCCCGCCACTCGACTGCATCAAAAGCAGCTCGCCACCGATGCCTGCACTGTTCATTCGTTCTTCGAGACGAGTGAGATAGCGAGCCGCTATCGGTTTCGAGTAGGCGTTCACGACGGTTGTAGAAACGCGCTCATACTCGTTGATCTCTGGCAATACTTCTGATGAGAGCGAAACCGGCAGATCAGGGGCAATCTCGCGTATCAACGCATGTATCGCTTGCTCATGAATTGGATTTTTGTAGGCATGCAACAAGCATACAGCGAGACTTTCGACCCCCTCCCGCACTAGGTTAGCAATCGTCTCTCGCAGGGCCCTCCGGTCAAGGGCCTTTAGGACTTTGCCATCAGCATGGACACGCTCAATCGCCTCCAATCGCAGCGCCCGTTCAACCAACGGCTTGGGAAAGTTGATCTTAAGATCCCAACCGTCGTATCGTTTCTCTCGTCCAATCTCAATGACGTCGCGGAACCCTTCCGTAGTGATCAGGCCTGTCCGGGCACCCTTGCGTTCAATCACGGCATTAATCACAAGTGTTGTGCCGTGAATATGGGTGGAAAAATCGGTCCGGACGACGCCGCCTGTCAATGCAACGACGCCGTCCTCAATAGCCTTTGAAGGATCGCGCGGCGTCGTCAGTCTTTTGTGAATTCGGATATCGCCAGTCTCCGTATCAACAAGGGCGAAATCCGTAAAAGTGCCGCCAATATCGCTACCTAGGCTAAGAGGCATCTGCGGGCCCTAACCTTGCCACCCGACAGCTTTCTCCTCAATCAAGTTATTGACATCGGCCTCTGAAAATCCCCACTCAATGAGGCCGGAACGCGTATCGGCACCATAATCCGGCGCCGCACCTTTTACAGAACCAGGTGTGCGGCTGAACCGCGGTGCCGGGTTGGGTTGAGGAACACCTTCGACATCCACAAAACTGCCACGTGCCTTGTTGTGGGGATGATCCGGCGCCTCATTAAAGGTCAAGACCGGCGCGAAACAGATATCAGTACCTTCCATAATTTCACACCACTCATCACGCGTCTTCGTCCTAAATATTGACGCGAACTTTTCTGACATCGCCGGCCATTGCGATGCATCCATCTGAGGCGGCAGAGAATTATCGCCAGCCAAGCCAAGTTTATCCAAGAGGATGGCGTAGAACTTAGCCTCGATAGAGGCAATAGAAACAAACTTCTCGTCGCTTGTTTCATAACAACGATAGAAATGGGCACCACCATCAAGAAAGTTACTTTCGCGCTCGTGGTTGTAATCGCCAACGGCCGCCATGCCGTAGATACCAAGCGCTAAATAAGCTGAACCTTCGGTCATCGAAATGTCCACGACCTGTCCTTCTCCCGAATTGCGAGCTTCGTAGACACCAGCGAGGATTCCGAGCGCCATTGACATCGCACCACCGCCCATATCAGCGACAACATTCAGCGGCGGGATCGGTTTTTCCTTTGAGCCAACCGCGTGAACAATTCCCGTCAACGAGAGATAATTAAGATCGTGGCCCGCAGCATGCGCCAAAGGCCCCGTCTGCCCCCAACCAGTCATCCGCGCATAGATCACTTTTTTATTGCGGGCAAAACAATCACTGGGACCAAGACCCAGCTTCTCCGTCACCCCTGGGCGGAACGGATCGACCAGCACATCCGCCTCTCCAACCAGTTTGAGAATTGTCTCCAAGCCTTTGGAATGTTTTAGATCAACTGAAACTGACTTTCGTCCCCGACGCGTCAAATCGGTACGGCGGTCCCGACCAATTCCAAGCCCCGCATCCGCATTCCGGTCGATCCTCAAAACGTCAGCGCCGAGATCGCTCATGAGACTGCAACAAAGCGGCGCTGGCCCAATACCCGCCAATTCCAATATCTTTAGGCCGGCAAGCGGCCCGCCTTTACCATTGTCCGTGCTCATGTCGAACGTTCCTCTATCTAGTGACTGTTTGAAGGCGAAAATTAATGTAGCATCCAGACGCATTGCCGCCAGCGGCAGTGCGTGAATTACATTGGCGGGGGAGATAAAATGTCTGAAGAGGACTACTGGCGTTGGACCGCAAGCGAAGCCGTTGAACACCTGCGTGCGGGTGACATCACATCCGTGGAATTGATAGAGGCCGCGATTTCCCGAATCGAGGAGGTCGATCAGTTCGTAAATGCGTTACCCATCCGCTGCTTTGAGCGTGGTATCAAACAAGCCAATACGAGCGAACCCAAGAGTATCCTCGCAGGCTTGCCGATCGCTGTGAAGGATTACAATGATGTCAGCGGCGTCCCGACGACCTATGGCTCGCCAATATACGCCAAGAACGTGCCCAAAACCTCTGATGCGACCGTAGCACAACTCGAAGAGAATGGCGCCATACCGATAGCAAAATCTAACGTCCCGGAATGGGCGGGTGGCCATACCTTTAACCCCGTCAATGGTCTAACACGGAACCCGTGGCATACAGAAAGAAGCGCTGGTGGTTCATCGGGTGGTTCGGGTGCCGCTTTGGCTAGTGGCCAAGTCTGGCTCGCCACCGGGAACGATCTGGGCGGCAGCCTGCGCACACCGGCAGGGTTCAACGGTGTGGTTGGACTGCGGCCCGGGCCTGGCGTCGTTCCGCGTGGCCAGCGCCTGCAAGCCTTCGACACACTGTGGGTCGAAGGCCCTATGGCGAGGAATGTCGCCGATATTGCGCTGATGTTGGACGCCGGTAGCGGACAACACCCGCAAGATCCTTTTTCTTTCGATCACACCAGTTCTTTCGTCGCCGCACTTGAGGCCGCAGACAAACCGCTGCGGGTCGCCTATAGCTCAAATCTGGGCATCGTTCCAATGTCGAAAGAAGTTGCCGAAGTGACAAATAGTGCTGCAAAGAAATTGGCCGGTGCGGGAGTTGATGTCACCGACGACATACCGGATTTCGCAGGCGCATTGGATAGTTTTCACACGCTGCGCGCCGTGCTCCTCGGCACCATGATGGGAGAACTTTTAGAGAAGGAGCGAGAGCGCATCGCAATCGATATTGTAGGCAATGTCGAACGTGGATTTTCTATTAGACCGGAAGAGCTCTTCGAAGCGGAACGCAACAGATGGATGCTATTTCAAAGGATGGTAAAATTCTTTGAAAGCCACGACTTGCTTATTTGTCCATCCGCATCAATTCCCGCATTCCCCGTAGAGCAACGCTACGTGACAGAGATCGACGGCAATCCATGCAAGACTTACATCGATTGGTTCGCCATCACGTTCGCTTTAACTATGACCTCATGTCCCGTCATAAGCCTGCCGTGCGGATTTACGAAGACAGGATTGCCAATCGGCTTGCAGCTCATCGGCAAACCGCGTGGTGAAGCCGAATTGCTGCGTATTGCGAAATGGGTCGAAGATTTATTTGGCATTTCCCAGAAACTACCCATTGATCCGTGCGTTCATCAAGAATGAAGTTTTAGGAGACGGTCCCGTTATCGCTCGACAAACACACCTGCTTTACCCCTATTCAGCTACCCAGACCGACCTAATCTCGTTTTAAAAGACACCGTTAAAATTTGGCGTACCCGTCGAAATTCTGGAGAACGCATGACCATGGAGTTGATTCAATTTAATGCGCCACACGGTGCCGAGATCCGCGGGCTCGATCTTACACAACCAATGTCGGGGAAAACGTTGGAGTGGGTGCGGAATGCCTGGCACAAAAACCCTGTGCTGTTATTTCGTGGTCAAGATTTGGACGATCAACAGCTGATGAGTTTCGCCCGTAATTTCGGCGAATTAGAATTGCCGCCAAGCCGACTTCTAAATTATTCACACGGTTCCGGGCAAAAGGACGACGTACCACCGGAAATAAACGTCATCTCCAATATAATCGAAGACGGCAAAAAAATCGGCCAACTGGGTGCAGAGGAAGCGAAATGGCATTCGGATACCGGCTTTGTTGAGAAGCCACCGGCCGGAAGTTTTCTTCATGCCAAGGAACTGCCGCCCGAAGGCGAAGGTGGCAACACGTCCTTCCTAAACCTCTATGATGCCTACAATGCACTTCCAGAGGACCTAAGAGAGACAGTCGAAGATCGATGGTCAAAACATGACCCGTCTTATACAAGCGACGGAATACTGCGGAAGGATTTCAGAGCCTATCCCAATCCCTCGATGGGTCCTGGTCCCAGCCATCCGCTGGTTCGTGAGCATCCTGAAACCGGACGAAAAGCGCTCTACCTCGGCCGACGTTTCAACGCATATATACTCGGGCTTCCCGTCGCAGAAAGCGAAGTATTGCTCGACCGGCTCTGGAAGCACGCGACGCAATCGTGCTTTATGTACGAGCACGTTTGGTCGATTGGCGACGTATTAATTTGGGACAACCGATGCGTTATGCACCGCCGCGAATCCTTTAACCCGAAGATGCGGCGTCGGATGCACCGGGCTCAGACCGCAGGCAGCCGGCCGTACCGCTAGTTTTCTGAGAACGCTTTACCATCAAAAGTTTCACGCATAGTGAGCCCTTCAACAGGCAGACGTTTCAACTTGGTCAATTGCTTCACGGGTTTGCCAATTGGAACGACAGCACAGACGGCGAAGTTCTCCGGAATATTCAAAAGCTCCTTCACCTTATCTTCTTGTGCACACGCTAGTGTTGTTATGGTGCCTCCAAATCCGGCTTGGCGGGCGCCCAATAAAACATTCCATACGAAGGGATAGATCGAGCCGCCACTGATAATACCGACACGATCTAAATCTTGGTCCATGGAGGCCACAACTTTCAGGTCGACTATAAATACCAATGCCACTGAACAATTCTTAACCGGCTCGATCAATAGGGAAGCCGGTTTGGTCGCCCCAATTTGCTCCGGTGTGCAAACAGTGGGGGTGTAGGAATTCCATGGATTCTCTCCCGCGTTTATCTGTGCGATATACCGCTTCGCCGCCGGTCTGTTTAGTTCACCGAGAGCGTTCTTTTTTTCCTGATCCCGGACGACGATGACCCGGTTTCCTTGTCGATTACCGCCACTCGGTGCAAAACGGGCGTTATCGAGGATTTCATATAGCACACTGTCCGACATTTCTTCGCCGGTGTAATCGCGTGCTGCAAAAGTAGAACGCATAACTTCATTGAGCTCCATTTCTCACTCCCAAAACGAACAATTGGCTTTTCGAGACCTATCGTGCACCATTCTACGCGCAAAGTGTGCCAAATTTGCACGCCTGCCCTTACTTATCGTAAGTTCCGCGTCTACGATATAACGAAAATCAGGACAAACATGCCCGATTACTACAAACCAGATTTGGGCCTCGACCCAGACAACCCATTTGCTCGAGATCAAGACGGCAAACTCGTCCGCCGTTCCTATTGGATGGACCTCATCGACAGCTCTGTTGTGCTTGCGATGACAAAGGGCGTCGGCGCCTACCTAACTAACGATCAGAAACGGGCACATATCACGGACATAAAGCGCGAACACCTGATCGACGAAATCTTAACCCAGGAGGTCTTCCCACCAGACGATGATGAAGTTTAGATGGCGGTCAGGCAACGACGAAACGACCGATCTCGCTTTAACTGCCATTCGCGCCTCATCGCATCACTGCGGTTAAGGTGGCGTTCCGCATACAGCAATACCCACTGACGTCCGCGCGTCGATTTGGCACCTTTGCCTGAATTATGCGCCGCCAATCGATTCTGAAGATTGGTAGTCCAGCCAACATAAGTGCGCACACCACCGTCACTATCCGATCCCAACACATATACAAAACAGTGGTGCGTCGGTTGCCGCATCAGTCGAAATCACGCGTCTTGACGCGATTTCTCTTGATCGAGCCTCGATGCTTTTTCGATTGTATACGGCGTTCCTTTGCACCACGGCTCGGTTTTGTCATTCGCCGGCGCCGGGGCGGAGTTGCCGCCTCCCT
>PBOZ01000031.1 GCA_002724555.1 Rickettsiales bacterium | reverse complement strand
CGGGCGCAGCATGTCGAAGGCCTGTTCAGTCGTCTGCTTCAAGCCAATGGCCTCAAATGAATAATGGACGCCGCCGCCCGTCATTTCCTTGATCTGCTCTACTGGGTCGCCATCCGAAGCATCGACGACATCCGTCGCCCCAAATTCTTTGGCAAGGTTCAGCTTACTACCAACCCTGTCGACAGCAATTACGCGGCCAGCACCAGCAATCGATGCGCCATTAATGCAGGAAAGCCCTACACCTCCACAGCCAATGACCGCAACGGTCGAACCGACCTCCACCTTAGCCGTGTTATGAACCGCACCGACCCCTGTGGTAACGCCGCAACCAATCAAGGCCGCTTTATCAAGCGGCATGTCATCGCGGACCTTTACCAAGGCATGCTCATGAATCAACATCTGTTCTGCAAAAGAGGACAAATTAGCAAACTGTTGCACCGTGCGCTCTGCCTGATGCAGACGGGGCGGCTGATCGCGGCGCCGGCGTGTCTCGCGTCCATCACAGATGGATGGATGCCCTGTAGTACAAGCTTCACAATGGCCACAGAATGCCGATAGACAGGTAATCACATGATCTCCAGGCTTCACATAAGTTACGTCGGAGCCAACTTCCTCAACCACACCTGCTGATTCATGACCAAGCACAACCGGCAATCGGTAAGGATAAAGCCCCTCTACAAAATGAAGGTCGCTATGACAGACACCCGCAGCCGCAGTGCGCACCAGCACTTCGCGGGGACCTGGCTTATCGATGGCAACATCTTCGATGACGAGAGGTTGGCCGACTTCATGTAATACTGCGGCTTTCATTTTGCTCCTCCCTTGAGCGTTCGTTATATTGATAATGGAGTGCTACTAAAGATGGTCAAAGCCCTATCGCGCAGGCAGATACTTTTCAAACCAGGTAATCGTTTCTTTCATAACAGCGTCAAAAGCGGGCGGGACGTAAACTTCATAATGCCCCACGCCCGGCAGGATAACCATCTTCTTCGGTTCAGCAGCTTTTTCGAATAAGGATTCACAATCTTCCGGCGGCACAAGCCTGTCGTCGCCACCCGCAATCAAAAGCAACGGCCGTGGCGAAATCTTGTCGACAACCCACTCCGGATGAAACTGAAGGGTCTCGTCGATATATTCGAGTGGCAATTCACTCAGTGCATTCGGGTTATCGGCTCGGGCGGCAGATGCAAGTGCGGCGGATTGGCGATCTGGCAGAAGAATTTCATCCCGTGCCACCATTTCGGACTTACCCGTATGGACCCGCTGCTCGCGATCCTTTTTTGACATCTCCAAAAGGTCAACCCATTCGTCCGGTCGACGCACGCTTCGCATCCAACGCCCACCATGCCCCATACCGACAACACCGACAGTACATTTAACACGCTCGTCATGAGCTGCGACCCAAACGACAGTCGCACAACCGTAGCTGGTGCCATAAATACCAAGGCGTTCGTCGTCAACCTCCGGCTGGGTACCAAGGAACGTCATCGCCGCCTGCACATCCACGACCCGGCTATACGGCGCCAGACGGGTGCGCGCGCCTTGGCTCTCTCCCCAGCCTTTATAATCAAATGTCATGACCATATAGCCGGCTTCGTTCAGAACCTGAGCATTATCTGGTAAATAAAGGTCCTTAACACCGGTATAGCCATGACAAAGGACAACACCGGCACGACGCTCACCGTCTTTCAAGTCATCCGGATAGTAAAGATCGCCATCAAGCTTCACGCCTTCGCTGTAGAACGAAATATTTTTTTTCATCACTTTCCCCCGTCAGTTCTATCTTCCCACCTGATCCGGCCAAAACCGGGCACCCTCACGCGCGTAGCCACCAGAGAGCCCTACCGGGGTGCCATCTGCCCGCCAACATGAGGCACCCGCCATTCGGCCATCACTATCAAATTCGATTGCATTCATTCCACCTCCAACATGCGGCACGCGCATTACCTCATGGCCTAAACCCTTCAACACCTTGTCAACCTTTTTTGGAAAGTCGTCCTCAATCTCAACATCAAAGCCTTGCGTCCAAATACGGGGTGCTTCCACCATCTCCTGAATGGACAGACCGTGGTCAAACTTATTGACCAGTGCCTGCATTGCTGAACCAAAGATGCGTAATCCACCCGGCAAACCCAACGCCAACACTGGTTTACCATCTCGATAAGCAATGATCGGAGACATAGATGTCGTCACGCGCTTACCAGGCAAGATTGAAAGCGTTTTCCCAGGGTGTGGATCAAAGACATACATGTAGTTATTCGGGACAATTCCAGTTCCAGGGATCATGATACGCGCACCAAATGTCGAATTGATAGTTTGTGTGGTGGCGACGATATTGCCGTCAACGTCTGCGGCAGTGACATGCGTGGTGTTCGGCGATTCAGGCAGCGCCAAACCAGCGGTCCATTGCTTCGCCTCGGCCACATCAATGTCGGGACGAAGTTCGTTTGCATATTCTTTTGAGATTAGCCAATCCGTAGGCACGTCAACAAATGCGGGATCTGCCGTCACCGCCGAGCGGTCTGCAAAGGCAATCTTCAATACTTCCAAAATTAGATGCAGAGAAGCTGGGGAACCAAAACCCATAGACGCTAAATCAAAACCCTCTAGCAGGTTTAGCATTTGGATGACATGCACGCCGCCGGAAGATGGCGGCGGCGGACAAACAACCTCAACCCCATGGTAAGTTCCGCGCAAGACATCACGCTCAATGCTCTTGTATGCCATTAAGTCCTTTATAGTCAGCAGCCCGCCAGCCTTACCCAGATATGCCGCAACTGCCTGGCCTACTGCCCCGCCGTATAACGCTGAGGGTCCCTCACCAGCAATGGCGCGCAGCGTGTCGGCATACTCCGGCATCACGAGGCGTGCACCTGCCGGTAACGGTTCGCCATCATTCAGATAAATGCCAGAGATCTCTGGGTCGAGGACGAGGTCGGACAAAGCTTCATCGATACATTCCGAAAGATAGGGCGTTACCGTGAAACCTCGGCTCGCATATCGGATCGCTGGCTCCATGACATCAGCAAGCGACAGAGTGCCGTAAAGCTCCAGTATCTCACACCAAGTCTTGAGGCTACCAGGCGCGGCAACGGCATTAGCGCCAACGGCATTCGCACGACCCTCTGTCTCCAGGTAATTGGGCATTGTGTCGGAGATTGGCGTAAAAATATCCGGCTCCGCCGCAAGAGGTGCGCGGCCAAGCCCATCAATCAACCGATGGCTGCCGTTAGCAAGGCGAATATGCGAGATACCGCCGCCGACAATGCCGACCATCATCGGCTCCACGACCGTCAGAGTGAATAACGTTGCGATTGCGGCATCAATGGCGTTGCCACCTGCCGCAATCATCTCCGCACCAGCCGCCGACGCCAGCGGATGACTTGCCACCACCATACCCTTCGCCGCAAAGGCCGGCTGCTTAGAGCATTTGACTTTGGCTGGCATTAATCACTAGCCCGTTCGTGTTTAGGACCAGTTTCAGTAAAGACCCACATACCAGCTGTCTTACGATTGAACGCATCACATTGCTGACGCCCTCCTCGGGTCTCTTTAAGTTTCGTAAGAACGTCTTTGCCGCTTTCCGCCTCCACTTCATAGAAAGCGAGATACTTATGCGGTGACCTTATGCCTTCTTCTGCTGTCAATTCAAAACGCTGCCCGCTATCCACGCCCGCGCTCACTAGAACTTCGTCTATATGGGTATTTTCGTACCAATCATTAAATGCATCATCCTGCCCCTCAAAAGGCTCGCTGAGCACCACCACCACATGTTTCGCCATTGCTGTCCCTTTCGTCTCCATCGTTCAGCCACCACTTTACCCTAAGCTTATCAAAGGATGACAATCCGGTGGCGGCCTCTAATGCTTCGACAGGCACGGCATCAGGTCAAGCTCATATCGAACCGCTAGAGCGCCTTAGATAGATGAATAACAGCTTCGGACGGCGGCGAGAGGACAGGAACAACAACTTTTGCCGCAACTTCGACGCGCGCCCGGTCCATTGAAAAGTGTGCCAAGAGTATCGCACTACTTTTGCCGATGTTGGCGGCTGCTTCCACAATCAACCGGTTGTGGGTTGCCACATCTCCGCGGTCAATGGCGTCGCGCGCACCGTCCACGAGCACACTGCGGAGCGTCGCATCACTGCCCACCGCCGCCTTCATCTCAGCAAACTCCTGTTCCATGGAGCCGATCGAATCCTTAAAGGTTACCAACATCGTGATAGGGCCGCCGATATCAAGCGCGCTCCGGAACATCGCTTGATTCGGCTTTAAAATGGGAACAGTATGGGCCTCAGCGGCTGCTTTGATGGCCGGACCGAAGGCCGAACAACAATACAATACACCGTCCACACCCCGCTTGATCGCGTAGTCTGCCATTTCAAAGATGCGTTGGGAGAGATCATCCGTGAGTTCACCCGACGATGCACGGTCAGTCGAAAGACTGCTGTCCAACAGATGAAAAGTGTCGGCTTCTGGCCAAAGTTCGCCAAACGCTTGTTCCGTTGGATCCATAGACACGACAGTCGCGTGGATAAGGGCTATACGTTTTATCTGTTCACTCATGAACACCCTTCCTATCAGCTGCGACGCACGATAGGTGCCGCCACACTCTGGATCATAACGTTGACGCAGGCAGGCTTGCCACTGTCATAAGCCCGTTGGATCGCGCTCGGCAGTTCTTCTGCCTTGGTAACGAATTCGCCGTGCCCACCAATTGCTGCGACCATCTGGTCATAGCGGGTCGGTAGTAGCTCGCAACCATGTGCCCGGTTCTCGCCGTAATCCCGAATTTGTATCTGATGCTCCGCATTCCAGCAGGCATCGTTGCCAACGACTGCGACGAACGGCAAATTGTTCCGCACCGCGGTATCAAATTCGGCCATATGGAAGCCAAAGGTACCGTCGCCCATGATTGCCAACACTGGCTCATGGGGTTCCGCAACACGAGCCGCGAGGGCAAACGGCGTTGCAGCGCCAATTGAGCCAGCAACGCCATTAGTGATGCGTCGCTCGCTGTTGAGGTTGGCTTGCGACCACTGGCCAATCTCGCCTCCGTCCATGATAAGAACAAGATCGGGGTGCTGAGCGACAAAACTCTTCACACCACGACAGAAATCGAGCGCATGCAGCGCGCCCTCCTCACCAGCGATGTCCGCCCAGGCGTCGGGGCGATAATCCGCAGCCTCATGAACGACTTTGCACCACCTCTCATCGCCAACACTGCGGCCAATACCTATTAATTTTTCCGCCGCCGGGAACGCATCCGCGACCGCGCTTAATACCAAACGATCTCCCTTGTCCGAAGCCACCCGGTCGATCAAGGCAATATCAGGGTCGAGTACAATGAATTGGCAGCCTCGGTCGACGAAGGGTACGTCACCAAACTTCACCGTATGGTCCATGGGTTTGCCGAGTAGGATGATAAGGTCCGCCTTATGTAAGGCTTCCGCATATGCGCCCAGGCATGGGTCGTTTAGACCCCGTGGACTTTCCATGCCTATAACGGGAACGCCAAGCTTCTCTTCGAGGGCCCGTTGTGCCGCACGGCCAGACTTGGTGCACAGATGGGGTCCAACGATAATAATTGGCCGTTCGGCAGCTTCCATGGCCGCAATAGCCGCATTCGCCGTAACATCGGAGAGCAGCTGTTCGACCGGAGCAAAATCTTCCACATCGGGCCAAAGTGCAGGATGTTCCTCCAACACTTCTTCCAAAATGTCCGATGGCAAGCTGAGATGAACAGGCCCTGGACGGCCAGACGCAGCGATACGACAGGCAAGCGCTATGTCGTGGCCGACTTCCAACGCCGATTCCGACATCCAGGATGCCTTCGTGACTGACGCCGCCATTTCTACTTGCGGCAATTCCTGGAAACTACCCCGCCCCAATTCGTTTGTTGGTGCATGACCAGAAATCAAAACCATCGGCATTTCAGAGGCTTCAGGCGTACACAGCGCGGCACACGCATTGGTGTGACCTGGCCCTCCCGTAACCATAGCGAGCCCGACGTTGCCCGTAAGCTGTCCCCAGGCGCCAGCCATCAGGACGGCTGCCCCTTCCTGGCGTACATGGGTAAGGTTGATATTCGTATCAATCACGGCGTCAAATATTTCCATGATATGATTGCCGGATAGCGTAAAAATTTGATGCATCGCAGCCCGGTCAAGGGATCGAGCCAGTATGTCCGCACCTCTAAGCTTATCTGTCATCTATCGGGTATCCATCGTTGGCCAGCACGGCAGGTTTCGTAGTTTTTTTATTGGATGGTCAGCGTTTGAAATTGCGGACCGGCCCACCTTCATCTTGCGGCGGCGCATCCTGTCCGGAAAGTATTATTTCAGGCCGCCCTATATAAGGCCCATTGTAGGGTGCATTCAGGCCGAACGGCTTGTCACCGGCGATCGTCACCCGCTCCATCCGGCGACGTTGAGGGTAGTAGTCGTGAATGGCGTAGTGCAAGACAGAGCGGTTGTCCCACATAATCATGGTGTTCTGCTCCCAGTGATGACGAAACTGATATTCCGGCACTTTCGCCTGATCAAACAGCAGAGTCAGAAGCGTCCGGCTTTCCTCGTCCTTCATGCCTTTAATGCCGGTTGTGAATTGTGGATTTACAAATATGCTCTTGCGCCCACTTTCAGGATGAACGCGAACGACGGGATGGGTGCGGACTGGGTGTTCATCCTCGATCTTGCGTAAGCGCCTCTTGCTTTCGGGATCGTTCGTAAACAGCGTACGGAAAGGCTTAAAGTCAAAGATCCCTTCAAGACCAGAAATAAGGCGCTGGATTTCGTCACTGAGACCTTCATAAGCGGCACTCATGCTGGCAAACATTGTATCGCCACCGAGCTTCGGCGTGATGGTCGAACGCAGGATCGTAGCCATCGGCGGCGCCTCACGAAACGTTTCATCGCTGTGCCACTGATCCGTCAATCGAGGCGGATTGTCTTTATGATTATCGAGTACAATCAGCTCCGGCATATCCACGAGGTTAGGCGAAAATGGATGAATAGACAGTTCGCCAAATAATTTTCCAAAAGCGATTTGATCCCGGGCATCTATATCCTGATCACGAAAAACGAGAACCTCATTCTCCAAGAATGCCTGATGCACTATGGAAAACTCGTTTTCAGTTAATTCCTGCGACAAGTCGAGATTACCAATTTGTGCACCGAGATTTGGGGTCAGTCGGGCAATATCAATCTCTTTTGAACGATCACTCGCCATTACGACCTCAGACATAGAGTTCTCCCTATTGGCTTATAAAAGTCACACACTTCCAAAATCTCGGCACGCGTGTTTCTACAAACGCCCATAACGACAAGAGCTTACTCTGAGGCCCTTGATCAATAACAAAACGAAAAAACTACTCTGCCGCTACTTTGACTTTCGCATGTTCACCGCCGCCAAAGTGCGGCATCACTTCCTCTGCGATCTTTGTGTACTGTTCGATCATTGCCGTTTCGGGGGTACACATCGGCATCGAAAGGTTAACATACTCAAGACCAGGAAATTGTTCCTCGAAGCCTTTGATCAACTCAATCAAATCGTCAGATGTCCCGGCAAACCAAGCCCCCATATCCATATAATTCTCGATCGTCGGAACACCTTGGGCATACCAATCGCCAGGTTGCGCAATGATGTCGAGTTGCTCCTGAGATAATCCCGGCAGAAAACCAAGAGGGCCAAACATCTTCGCATGTTCCTCAAAAAATGGCGTGATTTCCCTTATCGCCTGCTCACGCGTCTCTCCAAGATACATATGCAAGCCTATATTTAGACCCTCGCCGAGATCGAGGTCCTTACCGGCCCGCTGACCCGCCTCCTGATAGGCACGGATCGGTCCTGCTTCAAGGGTAGCAGCGCCACCGCCAATGAAGCCTTTCATGCCGTATTTGTGCATGAAATCTAGACTATGCGGCTTCGCACTTACAACTGGTTGCCAACATTCAACCGGCTGGTTGACTGGCCTTGGTACAACCGTGATTTCTTTCAAATCGTATCCGCGATAAGGAACCTTAGCCGGAATCGTGTAGTGCTTTCCTTTGTGTGAAAACGAATCTTCGTGAAACGCCTTAAAGATAACTTCAACCTGTTCCTCGAAAAGATCCCTGTTAGCGTCCTGGTCGATCATTGGATTGCCAAAAGTTTCAACCTCCCGGCTGTGATAGCCCCGGCCCACTCCGAAGATTGTTCGACCTTGCGTCATAATGTCAGCCTGGGCGTAATCTTCGGCCAAACGCAAGGGGTGCCACATTGGCGCAATATTAAACCCGCAGCCTATCTTAATCTGCTCAGTAATATGACAAAGATGCACCGCGGCCATGAGACTATTTGGAATTACTTCATATCCCTCGTGTTGGAAGTGATGCTCCGCCATCCACATTGAGTGATAGCCGAGCCCATCCATCACTTTCGTTACCCGCTCTAGTTTCCCAAAAACACCGCGCAGTTCCTCTTCGGAAAAACGTCGATCGTTCGCGGGCGTGGCTTCCTTACCACGATCAGGCATATCGATATGGCCAGCATATACCGTCGTAAATTTGTCAATCATGGCCCTTACCCCCCTGTACTAATATCCCATCGAGTAAAGTCTTCCCGCGCGATCGCAAGACAAGGCCCTTCAAATTTACCCTCGCCGGAACGAAATTTGATATTAAACTCTCTTACAATGAAATGAGGGAAAGAAACCATGGCCGAGCGAAATATCAGTGATGAAGAACGCAAACTGCATGAAACCGCAGCAAAGGTGCTGCCAGCGGGCAATTTCGGTAACGAAGGCTCAGGCATCGTCATCCGGCGAGGAGAAGGTGGTCGTGTCTGGGATGTAAGTGGCAACGAATACGTCGACTACCTCCTCGGCTCAGGACCGATGCTGATCGGCCATTGTCATCCCGAAGTTCTAGCTGCAGTCGAAGAACAAACGCCGAAGGGTTCAACCTTCTTCGCTAATAACGAGCATGGTATTCTGCTGGCCGAAGAAATCTGCGAGGCTGTTGCTTGCGCAGATAAGGTGCGGTTCGTTTCAAGTGGCTCCGAGGCAACCTTCTACGCTATGCGCGCAGCGCGGACGTATCGTAAGCGCGATAAGATCCTCAAGTTCGAAGGTGGTTTCCATGGTATGAACGACTACGCCTTAATGAGTATGGCTCCAAAACGACCAGGCAACTTTCCGCAGGCAATTCCCGATTCCGCGGGTATCCCGCAAAAGGTCCAGCAAGAAGTCTTGATTGCACCCTTCAACGACACCGATGCGGCGGTTGCACTAATCCGCGAACATCAAGAAGAACTTGCGGCTGTGATTGTCGAAGCATTCCAGCGCCTCATCCCACCGGCACCCGGCTTTCTCGAAGCGTTGCGCGAGGTTACCGAAGAGACCGGTGTGGTCTTAATTTTCGACGAGGTGGTCACTGGCTTCCGCTTCGCCTATGGCGGCGCACAGGAATATTACGGTGTCGTCCCGGATATATGTAGTTTAGGTAAGATTGTGGGTGGCGGCTATCCCCTGGCGGCAATCGCAGGCAATGACGCGCTAATGGCGCATTTCGATGCGGCCCGGGTAAAAGAAGATGAATTCATGCAGCAGATCGGCACCCTTTCGGGCAATCCAGTTGCAGCGGCGGCCGGCCGGGCCACGCTCCGCGTGTTGCGCGAGCCCGGGGCCTATAGCCGCCTGCATGCGACTGGCCGGAAACTGATGGAAGGCATCACTGAGCTGCTCGAAAAAACCGGTACACAGGCACAAGTAGTTGGCGAGCCGCCGCTCTTCGACGTGTTTTTCACGAAAGATGAGGTACGCGACTACCGAACACTGACCCGCGTTGATACAGCAGCGCAGGCTAAGTTCAACGCTGGCGTCTGCGCACGGGGTATTATCAAGGGAGGGAATAAATACTACGTTTCCCTAGCCCACACCGAGGAAGACGTGGCGCACACATTACACGCCGTTGAGGAATCACTCGCGGAGCTGCACGCCACAGCCTAGGCCTTAATGCGAAGTTTCAGGCTGTTACACGCTCAAATTATGCCCCCTCCTCATGTAAACGCCTCGATAACCTCACTTTAAAGCTATCGCGAGGCGAGCCTAACTTCCAAGCTCAAAGGATTATTTCTATGCAATTCGATTTGAACGGAAAGGTAGCACTTGTAACCGGTGGGGGGCGCGGGATCGGCAAGAATGTCACGCTGATGTTAGCGAAAAACGGTGCCGACGTAGCCTTATGCGGACGCACTCAGAAAACGTTAGATGACACCGCGGCACAAATTCGAGGAATGGGCCGGCAAGCTTGGCCCATAGTAGCTGACGTTCGGGAATACGAAAATATCAAACGCTTTGTCGCAGAAGTAGCAGAAGCAGCGGGACGCATCGATATTCTTGTCAACAATGCCGTCTACTCTGTCAGCGCGCCCTTTGACGAACAATCCGATGAAAACTGGCAGCAACACATTGACGTAAAACTGATGTCTTACATCCGTTGTGCACGCGAGGTCATACCGCATATGAAGATGCAAGACGGTGGGCGTATTATAAACGTAACTGGCATGACCGCCCGAATTGTAGCTGCATTACGGCCGACAAACGGCGTGGTTAACGCCGGTGCAACCAACTTCACAAAGTCACTCGCCACACATCTTGGCCCTGACAATATCACCGTAAATTGTGTCCACCCGGGTATGACCGTGACCGACCGAATGCGGGGCAATTTCGAGCGACGTGCAAAAGATGCCGGCGTAAGCGTTGAGGAGATCGCAACACAAACGGTTTCGGAAATCCCAATGGGCCGGCTCATCGACCCGGACGATATCGCTAAGGCCGTTCTCTTCTTTTGTTCGCCGATGGCCGACATTGTGACCGGGCAAGCAATCGCCGTAGACGGAGGATCCGGAACGGCAGTCAATTATTAAAAATCGGCAAAACGACACTTTGCAGATTGGAATCTAGGAAATGGGACTCGAGGCGAGCGCGACTTTGACAGAAGAAGTGCGACCCGCCGTTTATGATAACGGCGTCATCTGCAGACTTAATCAACGGTTGCACCAACTTTTTCTGTGGAAAAATTTTGTTTTGCCACACGCTCGAATAATGTTCGATGAGAACGGTAAACGCACGTCACATCGGACAGCGATGCTGTGAGCACCGAAATACAAACCCAGGATGCACCCATCTGCGATGCTGTAACTCTTGAAGTAATCCGAGGTGCACTGCGCGCTAGCCAAAGTGAGATGGAAGCGCTGATAGAGCGGACCGCCATGTCTGCCTTCATCCGCGAGAAAAAAGACTTTTTTGTCGCCTTGTTCGACGCACTAGGCGACATGATTGTCGGCGCTTACCGTCCGAGTTTTGGAGATCCGGTCCGACCCATCTTCAAGTACTACCCGCCCGATCAAATGAAGCCGGGGGATCTCTATTGGTATAACGATTGTTACGACTCCCAGGGCTCGGTCTCGCATTCACCCGACCAGGTTTTTGTCGCACCGGTTTTTGTTGAGGGTGAAATTATCGCCTTTGCACAAAGTTGGGCACATTTCGCGGATATTGGCGGCATGCGTCCAGGCTCAATTTCGCCTGACTGCACGGACATTTTTCAAGAAGGAATTATTATTCCACCTGTCCGGCTAGCCGAAGAAGGGGTCATTAATGACGACCTTCTTCGTGTATTCTTCCGCAACTCGCGGTCCCTGACATGCTGAAGGGTGATACTCGAGCTTGCATCGCATCCGTGCGCCTCGGCGAGCGGCGGATTAAGGAATTGGCCAAACGATTTGGCGCCGATATGGTTATCGATGCATTTCACCAATTGGGGAAAAGGTCGGAGCTAGCCGCAATGGACCGATTGCGGCAAACATTCAAGCCCGGCAGCTACCAGTTTGCAGATTCGATAGATCATGATGGTCAAGGCAATGGCCCGTATCGCCTGAGCATGGAATTAACAGTGGACGACAACGGTGTCGTCCTCGATTTTTCAGATAGCGACGACCAGGCGCCAGGTCCAATTAATTATTTGGTCAATCCAGCGGTTCCACGCGCTATGCTGGGTATGTATCTGCTCGCCAGCGACCCAACCCTATTGTTGAATGCTGGCGCTGGCCGCGCTATTGACGAAGTCGTTTTGCGCGAAGGTAGCGTGCTACAGCCTAAATGGCCGGCGCCACTTGGCCAACGCGGCTTGACCATGATGCGCCTGCTGAGCTCGACCATGGGTTTGGTCAATGCTGCCGGCGGCGAGTCGACAGCGGCGAACTGCGCCTATGTAATTTATTTTGCGCGAGGCATTGGCGAGGACGGCACGCCCTTCCTTATGAGTGACGGTGTTGGTGTCGGATACGGTGCCCGGCCTTACGCCGATGGTATCAATGCCGTCTACTACGTAGCTCAAGAGAACTATCCGGCTGAAATGATGGAACAAACTTATCCAGCGCGTCTGCGGGCGTACGGCATCCATTGCGATTCTGGCGGCCCCGGACGTTGGCGTGGCGGTTGCGGTGTTGTGCGCGAAATCGAACTCTTAGCAGACGAGGCGACCTTCGCCATTAGGATCGACGGCGTCCAAAAGCCTGCCTGGGGAGTGAACGGTGGACAAAATGGGGGCGCAGGTCGGGCAATACTCAACCCTGGCACAGTTGACGAACGTGAGCTTGAACCTTTCAGCGACGGCAACGTTTTAAAGCGGGGAGATATTCTCCGGTTGGAAACCGGCGGCGGGGGTGGTTGGGGCCATCCCTTTGATCGGGAACCAGAACGCGTACTAGCAGATGTTCTCGCTCAATTTGTCAGCGAGGAAGCAGCCTTTAACGATTATGGTGTTGTTCTTTCCGAAGACGCTGAGTTCTTGGATGAGGTCGCTACATTAAAACGCCGCCAAGATCGCCCTCCCGCAAGTGGCCTCTTTCATCGCGGCGAATACAAGGATGTTCTCGAATGAATACCGCCGCCGAACCGGAAAACGATCTGCGTTTTGCCGTAGCTATCGACACTGGTGGCACCTTCACTGACGTCACACTATTCGACCGAAAGACCGGGTGCATTTGGACCGCCAAGACGCCATCGACACCAAGCGATCCGTCCATCGGATTCATGAACGGCATCAAAGCTGCCGTCGAAAAAGCGCCTTTCGGAGCGACAGAAGTTGCACAAGTCTTCCATGGAACAACCGTCGCCACCAACTTAATTTTAGAGGGCAAAGGCGCAGAAGTTGGCCTAATGACGACCGGCGGCTTCAAACATGTTCTAGAGATTGGTAGGCAAGATATACCACGCCGTGCAAACCTGTTCGCCTGGATTAAACCCACCCGCCCAGTATTACCCGAACGAATTCATGAAATCCCAGAGCGCGTCGATATCGATGGCAATATACTGATACCGCTCGACGAGGACGCCGTGCGCCGGTCAGCCCGCGATTTTAAGAAACGCGGCGTGGATGCTCTCGCCGTCTGCTTTCTGAATAGTTTTGGACATCCCACGCATGAGGAACGCACGGCGGAGATTATCCATGAAGAGCATCCGGAAGCCTTAGTATCTATCTCTGCTGATGTTTTACGGGTATTCCGAGAATACGAACGTAGTATTGCTACCGTACTCAATGTTTACGTAATGCCGGCAGTCTCGCGCTACGTGGCACAACTCGAACAGCGTCTGTCACAAGAGATGATTGACGCACCATTGCTGATAATGAAATCGAACGGCGGTGTCGTAGGTGCAAGCGAAGTCGCACGCGTGCCAGCCTATACAGCACTTTCGGGACCAGCTGCCGGCGTGGTGGGCGCTGGGTTCGTCGGCGCCGCCGCCGGATATTCAAACTTGATTGGGATCGATATCGGTGGGACCTCTGCGGATATTTGCTTGATAAAAGACGGTTCTTACGAGCTTACCAGCAATGGAAAAGTCGGTGATTGGCCACTTGCCTTTCCGATGTTGGACATCAATACAGTCGGCACGGGCGGCGGATCAATAGCCAAGGTGTCAGAGACCGGAGCATTGACAGTCGGACCGGCCAGTGCCGGTGCTGATCCAGGTCCAGCCTGTTACGGGCGCGGCGGCAAAGAAGCAACAATCACAGATGCACATCTCGTGCTTGGTCACTTACCATCCTATCTACTTAACGGAGGCATGCACCTCGACGAGGCCGCCTCCCGAGAGGCCATCGAGTTTCATGTCGCCCGTCCTCTCGGGTTAGACATCGAAGCGGCGGCGCACGGCATTCTTGCGATTGCTGACAATGATATGGTGGGTGCCATTCGGGTCATTTCAGTCGAACGGGGACACGATCCACGCAACTTTGCGCTGATTCCCTTCGGTGGTGCGGGGCCCCTGCACGGAAATTCCATTGCCAGACTGTTGGACGTCGACACGGTCGTTGTGCCACCCTCACCTGGTGTCCTTTCGTCGATGGGATTGCTCGTATCACAATTGCGGGCAGATTATTCACGCACCTGCTTCCAGGCACCGCCGGACTTCGACTTTTGTTTAATGGAGACAGCGTTCCGTGAATTGGAAACGGAAGCAACGGATTGGTTCAACCGTGAGGCCGTACCTGAAGGTGCCCGCCAACTTACGCGCAAGGCAAGCCTGCGATATCAAAATCAAGGATTTGAGCTGAATGTGGATTGGGTGGGAGATACCGTGACCTCACAAACAACAGGTCGAACACTCAACGAATTCCACACTCTCCACGAACGTCTCTATACCTTCTCTCAAAAAGACACACCGATCGAGATTGTTAACTTACACGTCGCCGCAGTTGGCAAACTTCAGCACCCGAAGCTTTCGCGGCTGCCGACCGGTGGATCCTTGGTAGATGCCAAGATCGAACGGCACTCAGTGTCTTTTGAAGATGGGCGCCTGAACGTCCCCGTCTACGATCGTAAAAAATTGAGTTCCCAGATCCATTTTGAAGGACCCGCAATTGTCGTACAATTTGACTCCACGACCCTGATCGAGCCCAACTCGACGGTTGAAACCGACATCTTTGGTAATCTGATAATAAAAGTTTCTGAACCTTCCGCCTAATAAACATAATTGGGTAGGACCTAACTCAAATTCAGCTTAGATATCTGAGTGCATGCCTTAATTATTATTTGAAACCTTTTGAGTTTTGAAAATTACTGGAGTTTCGCATGAAACCGCTCGATGACATTCGTGTTCTCTCCGTGACCGTCTTTCTAGCGGGTCCCTTTCTCAGCATGACACTTGCACGTTTTGGTGCTGAGGTCATAAAGGTGGAGCTGCCCAACACTGGCGATCCGGTTCGCAGCTCAGGGCCGTTTCATGGCCCTAAGGGCATTCACAAAGACCGGCAGACAGAAGACGACCTATCGATACGTTTCTTGAAACGCTCAGAAGGAGTTAAAAGCGTTACGCTAAATTTAAAAGACGCCGAAGGCCGTCAGATGTTCCTCGAGTTGGCGAAACAGTCAGATGTGCTCATCGAAAACCTCTCGCCTGGCTCAATGACAAAACTTGGTCTTGGCTACGATGAGGTTTCCAGCGTTAACCCCGCTATCATTTATTGCTCAATTGCGGGTTACGGCCAAACCGGCCCTTACAAGGAATTACCCGCCCACGATCACCAAATCCAGGCGATGTCCGGTATCATGGATATGAACGGCGACAACGACGGCCCACCGACCCGGATCGGTGTTTTTGTTGGAGATCTGGTCACCCCGCTTTACTGCGCCTACTCGATCCTTGGTGCGCTTCGGCACAAAGAAAAAAGCGGAGAAGGGCAGTACCTCGATGCTTCTATGATCGATACGCTCGCCACCTTGATGTTTATGGAGCCAATGGAACATATTCTAGCTGATGGGCTCCCAGTCCGCGCTGGAAACGACGCACGCGACAACGCCACTGGCCTCTATCAATTAACCGATGGAGACGTCATCATAACGGTTGGTACACCAGCCCGCCTGAAAGCCTTGTTCACCGCGCTCGGCAAACCCGAAACCATGGAAAATAGCCGCTTCTGCACCGCAGAGCTCAGGCTAAAAAATTTGGACGCCCTGAGGGCGAAAATTCAAACCCAACTTTCCAGTTATAACTGCTCAGATGCAATCGCACTTCTCGAAGGTGTTGGCGTACCCATCGCACGCGTTCGTACCATTCGAGAAGCTGTCGACGACCAACACTTTCGGGACCGTGGGACACTCAAGCCCATGTACCGGCAGGATTCCCCCGTACCCGTCGAGCCAGGCGTCATATCTGGCTTCCCTGTCCGATTTTCTGGTGGGGACCTGCCTGAACTCGAAGGAGGCGCAAAGCTCGGCCATCATAACGAAGAAGTATACGAAAAGCTTTTGGGCTTGAATTCTGCTACACTCGCCGACCTCAAAGATCGTGGCGTTATATAAGGGCTAAATTAATGGAACGAATTGGATTCATCGGGCTCGGCAACATGGGAAAACCCATTGCAGAAAACCTTGCTCGCGCCGGTTTCCCCATGACGGTTTTGGATTTGAACCCAACTCCCGTCGCGGACCTTACTGCGCTCGGCGCTACATCAGCGGCTTCACCTCGCGAAATCGCAGAGGCTACCGACATAATCTGTTCGGTCGTAATGAATGACCGGCAAACGCACGAAGTCTTTTTTGAGGATGACGGCGTCTTAGCTGGAGCCAAGCCCGGATCACTAATTCTGATCCACAGTACAATCAGCCAGGATATGTGCCAAACGCTTGGTGAGGCCGCGCTGGATAAAGGCATCCATATCCTAGATGCCGCAGTCAGTGGCGCGGAAGCTAAGGCTAAGGAAGGCAAACTTACAGTTATCGTTGGTGGTGATGCTGACCAGGTAGAACGGGCAAAACCTATTTTCAACGTGATCGGGGCTCAGACTTTTCATGTCGGCAGTCTAGGTATGGGACAAGCCGCCAAGGTCTGCAACAACCTGCTATGCCTTGTAAACGTTCAGGTGGTCGAAGAAGCCCTAAACTTGGCCAGACAAGCAGGGATCGACGAAGGCGTAATGCGGGATATCGTCCTCTGCAGTTCGGGCAACAGCTGGTCACATGAAAATATCTACTCCATGCGAGAACTTGGAAAGATTCATACCGACGGAAACCTCGATATGAGTATCTTCGGTCGCAAGGACATTTCACTGGCTTCAAAACTTGCCGCAAGGGTAGGCGCCATGGTTCCTATTACTGACTTCATTTTCGACCGAATGAAAAAATAGTAGCTACAGTATTCTACCGCTCGGGAAGTACGTTCTTTGGAACTTCACGATATGGTCGGCCAGTATCGAAACGCGTTTCCTTCGGCATTTTCAACACACGTTCCGAGATAATATTTTTTTGAATTTCATCAGTGCCTCCAGCAATTGAGATCGCTGGTGTCGAAATCAATATCTCGGCTATAACACCATCCATAGGACTATCATCGCCAGTCAACATCGCATCGGCACCACTGATTAACGTGTGCACACGGTTGGCAGCCCGGGCAACCACGCTGGCAGCGAGTTTGCCAAGTGAGCCCTCTGGCCCTGGCGGTCTTCCGCGTTCCTGTGCGGCACGGGCGCGTTTCGCGGTCCAATCAGCCGACTTCGCCAATGCCATCAATTTTGCAATTTCTTGGCGGACAACCGGATCGTCGATCTTACCGACCTCCTGCGCCCGTTGTATCACGAGATCAACACGGCCAGATCGTTGCGGATACCATGTGTAGGGTGCCATCACTGTCGCAATTTCTTCCGCTTCTTCTTCAAAAATCCGGCCAGGCCTTTCAGTTGGATGGACTTTACGTCGGTTGGAATCCGCGTTGCGGCGTTCATGCATTAAGGTTGTGGTTGCGATTCCCCAGCCATCACCCTCTTCTCCTAGTAGATATGCCGAGGCGACTTCAGCGTTGGTCATGAACACCTGATTGAAAGACGAATGATCATTCATCTGCCGCAAGGGCACAACTTCGACACCTGGTTGGCGCATATCCAGGATGAAGTAGCTGAGGCCATCATGTTTCGGCACATCCAAATTGGTGCGGGCGAGCAGAAGGCCGTAGTCCGCGAGATGGGCACTTGTAGTCCAGACTTTCTGCCCATTAACAAGATATTTGTCACCTTTGCGCTCCGCCCGCGTCATGGCGCCCGCTAGATCAGAACCGTTACCCGGCTCACTAAATAACTGACACCAGGCATCCTCACCCGTGAGGCTCCGACGTAAGAATTTCTCCTTCAACATGTCCGAACCGTGCGCCAGAATCGTCTGGCCGGCTAGAGTCGTCGCCCCCTTTCGGGCGACAGTGATCGCATCAACACGTTTAAACTCTTCATCAATGATACGCAGAAATCCAACAGACAATTCGCGCCCAAACCATTCATTCGGCCACTGCGGCATGCCCCAACCAGAATCCACCAGGCGATTACGCCATTCGAGCAGTCTAAGATCCGGATCCCAATTAGCATCAAGCCACGCGCGAATTTCTGCACGAACCGATGCTTCGGTGTGTTCCGTCATACACCTTTCCTTTGAAGCGCACGCCATACTTGCTCAGGTGTCGCAGGCATATCGATATGTGTGGCACCTGTTTCGCACACCAAAACATCAACAATCGCATTCATAACGGCGGGTAGCGAACCAGAACAGCCTGCCTCGCCGCAACCCTTTGCACCTAATGGGTTCGTCGTCGCGGGCACCGGGTGCGAGCCAAACTGGAAATTTGGCATATTATCAGCACGCGGCATTGCGTAATCCATAAAACTACCTGAAATCAGCTGACCGTCGTCATCGTAACGAATATCTTCCATAAGCGCCTGCCCAATTCCTTGCGCAATGCCGCCGTGGACTTGCCCCTCGACCAGCATGGGATTGATTAGCGTGCCAAAGTCGTCGACGATAGTGTAACGATCAATTTGGACGACACCTGTCTCCGGCTCAATTTCCACTTCCGCAATGTGACATCCATTCGGAAATGCAGAAGGCGGCGGGTCTTCCGTAATTTCAGCATCCATAGAGGGAGGAACACCGTCGGGAAGACCGCTTCTCGAACGTTCGACCAACTCGAATAACGAAACACTGCGATCAGTACCTGCCACGATAAATTGGCCCGCATCGAATTCGATGTCGACCTCTGCAGCTTCAAGCACGTGTGAGGCAATCTTGCGGCCGTTTTCGATAACCTTTTCGGCGGTGTGGAGCATGATCGTTCCACCGGAGATCATCGTCTTCGAGCCTCCCGAACCTTGACCTGCAATCAACTCATCGCTGTCACCCTGAATGAGACGAAAGCGATCCAAAGGTATACCTAATTTAGATCCAACTACTTGTGCAAAGGACACCGCATGACCCTGCCCGTAGTCGAGTGAACCCGTTACCATTGTAACGGCCCCATCGTCCTCAAAACGAATGCGGCCCATTTCACGCGCAGGCGCGCCAGTCGCCTCAAGATAAGTAGCAATTCCAAGTCCCCGGAGCATTCCCTTCGTTGCTGAAACTTCACGTCGCCCTTCGAAACCGTCCCAATCTGCTGCTTTAAGGGCATCTTCCATCACGGCTGGAAAATCGCCGCTGTCGTATTCCATGCCACCTGCTGCAATGTAGGGAATTTCGTCGGGTCTTAATAAATTAAGCCGACGCAGCTCGACTCGATCAATACCCATCTCCCTCGCTGCCGTGTCGATGGCACGCTCAAAGTAATAAATCGACTCTGGCCGACCAGCACCGCGAAATGCACCAATAGGATTGGTGTTTGTGAAAACAGCAAATGAACGCGCATGCAGAAAAGGTAGGCGATAGACACCTGGAAAGTTCCGACGAACATTGTTTGTATACATGTGCGGCCCCACCGCACTGAAATACGCGCCTGCATTCCCATGGCTAGTTATACTTGCGCCACGAAGTTTAGCATCATCCCCAAACGCCAGTGCAACTTCGGCCCATCCATCTCGGCCATGCTGGTCTGAGAGAAAACTATCGCTCCGCTCGTCACACCATTTTACCGGCCGGCCTAGGTGCTTTGCCGCAATGAGAACTGGTGCGTATTCCGGATAGGGCGCCGACTTCATACCAAATGAGCCACCCACGCGGTTCGTTTTAATTCTTAGT
>PBOZ01000030.1 GCA_002724555.1 Rickettsiales bacterium | reverse complement strand
CGATGGGCCGGCTTGGCACGGCCAAGGAGATCGCGGCGATGGCCTTGTATCTGGCAAGCGACGAATCCAATTATGCGACGGGCACCGCCTTCGTGATCGACGGTGGCGTAACACTTTAAACGCAAGTCATTAGATGGCCATTCGAAGATAGCCGTAGAATGCGCTGTTGTGTTTTCCGCGCAATAAACTTTGGGTAAAGCCTTCCTATTTAGTTGGTTGCTCGCTAACAAATGTGGCTGTCACGGCGCGGCCCGACGCCGTTGGGACGTGTCTGATCCTTAACCTCTGACATAATCAGGCGTGTCTCAAATTTGTATTTTTATGTGATTAATCCTTTTGATGGCCGTTTGTGGCACCACCGTAATGCGGCTCTTAAGAACTTTCCCAATCGCTATTGCTGCCATTGGCCTAGCAATGCGTATCTTATGAAAGGCTACGACATTTTCTCATCAAAACCAGTGGTGTCTATGAAGGTAGGCGCAGCCTAATTTTTTAATTATCCGCGTTTTCAATAAATTCACATTCTTTATGAGCGAGATACAACTCAAGACATGGCGCATTAATCAGCATTGCCTTTTTGAGTAAATCAATTGCTTGCAATTTCTCTCCGCAACTTGCCTTGGCTGCAGCGTTGTAAAAGAGTGCTTGGCAATGCGCTGTTGGATTCATATCACCTGCCAGCGAGGATTGGATTTCTTGCTGTCCCAAAGCCAGTTCAATCAAATAGGCACTCCAGGGGTTGTATGGCCGCAGCCGTTTGATGCTGATTTCACCCAACTGCCGTGCTCGACGAACATTACCAGAACGACATAGACCTATCAGCGACAGTAAGAGAGACTGGACCGGTCTTGCTTCATTGATGAGGTGCTCGGCGAATTTGCTGATGCCGGTGTAGTCGCGAGCTAGGAAAGCCTCGACAATTTCTTCGAAATTGGGAACGTCTAAATTTGTTGGTACGGGGGCTGCCGTCATAGCAGGATTTTTCAGATAATACTTTAGTCGAACAAACCCAAAACTGCCTGTTCATTGGCTGTGGCGATTGTCAATGCGTTTGAGCCGAGCGCTTGGCGCGTTTGCAGCGATAGCAGGCTAGCTGCTTCTTCGTTTAAATCAGTTTGCGTCAAGTTTGATACACCTTGCGCAAGTGTGCTTGTCAAATTGTCTGTAAAGGCGATTCGATTTTGCAGAGTACTCGCGCTAGAGCTGAGCGTGACTAAACTTGAGCGAACTTGAGACTGCGCACTTTCGATATCGGCGAGGGCCGATTGAATATCGGTGTTGTTGCCGAAAGTCCGTGAGGTGATGCCAAGCCCGGCACTAGAAGAGTCTGTGCCTTCGATTGTTAGTAAGCTGCCGTCTTCACTTAGCCCGACCTCCATACTGTCTGGCGATGCGCCAATCAAATTGGTTCCACTAAAACTAGCATCTGATGCGATATTATCTATCTGGCTTCGAACTTGATTGAATTGATTGGCGAGATGAGCCCGTTCCACTGGGTCAGAATTATTCTCCGCTGTTTTCGTAATCGCGCGCGCTTGGGCCGATAGTTGATTGATAAAATCTAGGCCAGTCGCCGCCGCTTGAATTGTGCTAATCGCTTGATCCACTTGGTCCTTGACCTGCGCCAATTTGGTGGCTTGAACCGATAGGCCGCTGGCGTTGAAAAAATCCGTTTCTTTTTCGGGCAGACCTTTGGCTTTGAATTTGGTACCTAGACGCTCATTTGTTTGGTTTATTTGCTGGCTCGTACGCTGCAGATCTTGAAGCGCAGGATCAACCGTCGAGCCACGGCCAACGCTGTTAACCATCGGTATTCTCCTCACAACCAAGTGCCACGCAAACCTTTCGGCGCAGCCTAGCCAGCACTAAGTGCCTCATCATCCATCGTCATACTAACCGATAAGGGTGAAAACTGCCAGATCAGATGAGGTTTGAATTACTTACCGGCAGATACAGCTGTTAAGTCGGGAAGTTGTCTAGTCTCCTGCAGATGTCCAAAGGGCTTATAGATTGATTACTATTGGCGAATTTATCGCGTTCGAAGGTGTCGGGGTTGCATCTATTGCCTTCATTCTCGCAGCACATTTCCTTGGGTTTTATATTCGCGGCTTGCTTGGTTTCGGTTCTAATTTGCCGATTGTCCTGCTGACGATATGGGTCTTGGGTCCGCATCAGGCGATCTTGTTGGTGGCTCTAACCTCGGGTCTTGCCCAAGTTCACCTCTTGCCGCAGGGTTTCCGTCGCACAGATTGGTCGATTGCCCGCAGGCTTGCCATTGGAATGATGGCGGGCATCGGTCTGGGAGTATGGGTTTTCGCCGGTATTGACGCGGACTGGCTGGTAATGCTGCTCAGTGCTTTGATCATAGGCATTCTCTTGATGGATCGTTTCCGCATCATCGAACACCTGCAGAGCTATATTGATCTCCGTTCCTCAATACTGGTCACGATGCTAGCCACAATTTCGGGTGCCGTCGGCACGGTTAGTGGCGGGGGTGGCCTCTATTTCCTCGTCGTATACTTAAAGCTGGTGTGTGCCACGCCCGAAATTTTGCGCAGTACAAACGTTTTTTTAGCCGGCACTTTTCTGTTGTTTCGTCTAATCCTTCTGACATTTGCGGGTATGTTTACGCCTGAGCTTTTGGCCGAAGCGTTTATCGTCGCGCCGGCCGTCTTCCTCGGTAGTTGGGCCGGCACCCGGCTGTTTCAGGCTAGCAGCCCCGAACGCTTCTACAGCATATTACAGCTTGTGCTTTTGGCCGCGGCTGTCGCGCTTTTCGTGAAAGGCATACTGTTCCTGGTGATATGAATGCCAGGATTGAACCTAATCGCCTCCGACGGCCACCTTCGCTTGCTCCAACTGCACCGAGTTCTTACTAAAGCGGCTTTGGAAGGGTGAGGTATCGATTTCTTCAAGTTGTAGCTCGCCCGACAATACCTTGTGCTTCCAGTTTTGGTGTTCCGGTTCGGCAGCTTGGAATTCAGGCATCACTTCCGTGGCAAATAGTTCAAGGCTTTCGCAAATATGCTCATGGCTGTTCTTTCCCGCCTGATTCAACAGTATGATTTGGTCGACGTGTGAATTTGAATACTTGCGCAGCCGATTCCGGATTGTCTCTGGTGAGCCGATTAAGCCACCGGAGATGGCCCGCGCGTGGCCTTCTGGATTATTCTTCTTCCATTTTTCGTATTCGGCCCAAAGGTCAACGGTTCCGGGAGGTGGTCGGTCTCGGTTTTTGCCGAGCCGGTCGGCTGAATAATATTTGAGTGCAAATTGGAAAAATGGAATTCCGTCGGCACGGCGGCGTGCTTCCTCGTCCGTCTCCGCACACATAAAATAGCTGACCAACGCCATATTTGGGTTGGTGTCGTATTTGGTCAACTTATCCATTCGCTTTGTGAATGAGTTGTAATAGGCATGTACCCAAGCATGCGCCGCGTCGGCACTAATGAATTGAAAGCCAAGCGCCCCCATACCGCGTCGGCCTGCATATTCGATCGTTTGTAATTGCGAACAAGCAACCCACAGGGGTGGATGCGGCTTTTGTGCGGGCTTTGGCAATACGTTACGCAGTGGAAATTTAAAGTGTGGGCCTTCATACTCAAACCCACCATCGGCGAACATTGGTAAAACTGCTCGCACAGCGTCTTCCCAGACCTCACGTTTTTCTTCGATCCTACGATCAAATGGGCCAAGTTCTGTCAAGCTTCCGCCTTCGCCCATTCCGAATTCAACACGACCGTCGCTGATCAAGTCGAGGGTAGCGACGCGCTCTGCAACACGTGCGGGATGATTCGTTGTGAGTTGTATGATCCCGTGGCCAAGCCGAATATTCTTTGTCCGCTGGCTTGCTGCGCCCAAAAAGACTTCCGGCGCAGGGCAATGAGAGTATTCCTCCAGAAAGTGGTGTTCCACCATCCAGGCAAAATCGACACCAAACTGGTCTGCAAGTTCGACCTGGTCGAGCGCGTTTTTGAATAATTGTTGCTCAGCGGCGACATCCCAGGGCCTTGGCAATTGTAGTTCATAAAAGATGCCAAATTTCATTCGTCTCTCTCCTTATCCACCGCCGAGCATGCCACCATCGACAACGAGCTCATTGCTGTTAATGTAGCGGGCCTCATCTGAAGCTAAATACAGCGCCGCATAAGCAACATCCTCTACCTCGCCAAGACGTCCCAATGGCACCGATTCTATTCGTTTTTTCGCAGATTCCTCGAGCTCTCCGTAATACCTTAATACGGCTTCACCCAATGGTGTGCGTACCATGCCGGGGTGAATAGAATTGCATCGAATGTTATAGCCTTTACGGCCGCAGTAGGCGGCAACAGATTTGGTCAATTGCCGAACGGCTCCTTTGGAGGCGCCATAGGCGGCGATACCAGGGGTCGCCCGGAAGCCAGCTGTAGAAGAAATATTTATGATCGAACCGCCGCCATTGTCTTTCATGGCTTGGATTACCGCGCGGCAACCTAGAAAAACGCCATCACTGTTGATTTCCTGCACGAATTTCCATTCCTCAAGGCTCATATTTTCGATGTCCTGTGGAGCGCCTGTACCCATGACGCCGGCGTTATTCATAAGGATGTCGAGTTTGCCATGCTTTGAAATAGTATCGGTGACGACACGCGTCCAATTTTCTTCTGATGTTACATCGTGGGTTATGGCGCTCGCTGATTTGCCGATCTCCTCCGCAACTGCTTTAACGCCATCCCCGTTCTTGTCGGTTAAAACAACTTTTGCGCCTTCCTGCGCAAACAGCTTGCCGCTTGCCGCCCCAAATCCCGAGGCTGCCCCTGTTATAAGTGCGATTTTTCCTTTCAATCGAGCCATTTTCGTTCTTCTCCTTACTCGTCATCCGGTTCCGGTGGGAATTGAAGAAAGAGCACACTGGCACCGTCTATGCCGGCGGTCAGCCGTAAGGGCGCTTCTTCAGGCCCACTATAAATAAGGGACATTGTTTCGTACTCGAGTTCGTCGTACTGCACAGATCCGACCGCAACAAATGCATAAGCTCCGGCGCCACCGGTCTCGAGGGTCAGCGAGCAGTCTTGCCCGGGACCAAAATTGAATAGGCATACGCCAAGCCCGTCTGCCTCCAAGGGGATCAAGTTGACCTTTTCGATAGAGATTGACTTTAATGTTGCGGTATCCGGGAGGGGCACATCGTCAGCGACGCGATGCAAACGTTTAATCTTGCGGAGTTTAGCGCGGTTCTCTGGCATTCGCTTCGCACCAGAATCCCAGTTGTTGCGCAGTGTCATGTAATGAGCACCATTCTCGCCTGCTGCAATTGGGCCATACGTCGTGTGGGCCTTAGCGTAGTGGACCATCAGACCAGAAAACGGTTTTTTACCAAATGCACCGCTACCGTGAACGAAAATCTGGAACTGGTTAGTGTCGTGATAGTGCGCCGCAACGGTGCTATTCTCCGGCTGCTCTATAAGATAAGCCTGCGGCATCGTCATTTTGTCTTTTTCGGCGTTGCCGCCTTTTGCTGGTGGGGAGCCGAAATAAAGGCTTCGGTAGAACGGTTTTTCGATCATTCCCGGAAATGTGTTTCCCACGCGGTTTGCCTGGGCTTCACGAGCAGATACGGCAATTAGCATTAGGTACTCTTTTTTTCAGCATTCCTTAAGAATTATCTGGAGCGTTAGGAGTTGACGGCTACCCGGACCGGCTAGTTGCGAATTGCACGGCTTTTTCGAGAGCGTTGAGAAAATGTACCCGGTCTTGCTTGGAAAATGTCGGATTGTGGCCCCGTATTTCGCCGCGGTCCCGAAGGCTGGCCATTAGTTCCCGGTTCGCGAGGGCGCTACCGATATTATTTTGATTAAAGGGCTTGCCGTTTGGGTTGAGGACGGTTGCCTCTTTCTCGAGGCAGCGGGCAGCGAGTAGAATGTCCGAAGTAACGACGATATCTCCGATTGAGATATTTTCGACGATCCAATCGTCGGCGGCGTCTAATCCCTCAGTGACCACGGAAAGTTCAATAAGCGGTGACGTGGGTAGTCGGAGCCAGGTATTTGCTGCGACGCGGGTTAACAACTTGTGCCGGCCAGCGACACGAAAGACCTCGTCTTTGACAGGACAAGCATCCCCGTCCACATATATGACAAGCGCGTCCTCTAACTTAGAGATGCTCACGATCTGCCCCTCACAAAGCTTTCTTGAGCCGGGCCAAGCGTGCCGTATCCTAAATCATTCCTCGACGATCTGCGGACCATTTTCCACGACAAACCACACAGTGTCTTCATCGTCATCCATATCAAAACGCAAGACGACACATTCGCCGGGTTCGTCCAAAACAGTGAACGGATGGTGCCAAGTATCGGGATGATAATTGATGCCTTGGCTGCCATCGCCCACGAACGCCTTTAGTTGTTTGATATTGGGGTTTCCATCTCTGTCCGACGGGCATACCAAGACTAAGAAACGCCTCATCTCCGTCGGGACGAATGTTTGTGCTGAATGGGGATGCTTTTCCATCGCTCTGACAGTGAGCGGCAGGGGTACTGGGACTTGCTGGGAAATCGACACGTTGAGCTTAGCGTCAGCTCGCCTATTTACAACGTCGGCGGCATATCGAGTTGAATTCGCCCGGCCCAAGGGCCCCAATGAAATTACTTGGCCGTATGGAGCGAAAGCGTTGGGAGTTAGTATTTCTGGTATGACGTCCATCGTATGGCTCTTATCCGCCCAAAAAGTCTTTCATCCAGCGGTCGTAATCACCGCTGCGTGTCACCTGCGCCATCAAGTTCGGTTTGGCATAGTATTCGATGTCACCATGTGGCACACCGTCCCGGAGTGCTTTAAGCGTATCGTAAACGCCCTGGACAGCGGCCATGATTGGCTTGTGTCCCTGTAATGCGATCCGAACACCGATCTTGCTGTAGTGGTCGAGGTTGGGTGTAGGGCCACCACCGATTACCATCGGGATGTTGATCTCTGCGGCGACTGCTTCGATATCGTTAATCGATTTGACCCCGGCGAGGAAGATCATGTCGACACCAGCCGCTTCGTAGGCCTTCGCGCGAGCAATGCAGTCGTTTACATCGGAGATGGTGCAGGCGCTGGTCCGCCCAGCGATTACGAATTTTGGATCCTGGCGTGCTTCGATTGCTGCTTTCATTTTGCCGACGCCCTCTTCTATCGATAGCATCCGTGGTGTCCCGACGCTCCCAAAGGGTTGTGGCAATTCCGTATCTTCAATGGAGGCGGCACTGACGCCAGCCGTTTCTAGCTCCTCGACCGTCCGCATTACGTTCAGCGCGTTACCATAGCCGTGATCCGCATCCACCAATATTGCAAGATTGCCAGCACGGCAGATGCGATACGCTTGGTTAGCGAATTCGGGTAAAGTGAGAACGATATGATCGGGTGCACCAAGGACTGCGAGGGAAGCGGTTGAGCCCGCGAACATACCAATCTCAAACCCCAAATCCTCGGCGATCCGTGCCGACATCGCGTCAAATACGGAGCCCGGATGAACACACCGATCTCCCTCGATTAACGCCCGAAAGCGCATGCGGCGTTCGCTCCAATTCATTTTTTTCTCCAAAATTACGTCGCGAACAACAATAGAGTGGTGGTGCGTGAACGCAACGCCACAAGGAAAGAACGTTAGTTCGACAATTCAGTCATGTCCGCCGCATAGCTGCGCAGGAGCTGAGTAAAATGACGCCTTTGCTGCAGCGAGAGGGATACCGATATCTCAACTATCCAGTAAGTAAATTGGGTCCACCACATTTGGGAGAGTTGCTTGTATTGTTGGCCAATGACCTGTTCGGATTGTAATAATATGATTGATATAAATTGTTGAATTTCTTCTGGTGTTGGGTTTTGGCCAAGAAACGTTAAGAAAGCCTGCCAACGTTTTTCGCGCGCATCCAAATAAACGGCCGTCATTTTTTCAGATTTTTTAAAATAGCCACGAGTAAGTTTTGTCTGTGCTGGTGTGAAATTGCCGAATAAACGCTCAAACCACGAATTTGTTTTTTCGGTCTTCATACTGATGCGGTCGGCCTGCGGTTCCTCGAGTTCGGCGCGGTGTTCTTTGAGCCGCTCCTCCATGCGGGAGCGCAGATGGGCAAGTTTAGCTGGTGTCGTATGTTGGAAAAGAACTTCGCTTATGAAGGGCGTGGCGCCTTCAACTGTCTTCGTCATTAATGATCTAAAGCCGTCGATTGTGCTGCGTACAAATGCCTCTCTAATTGGCCCCACGTCAACATGGTCGGCTATTTGATGCAGGAAAGAGGCGTAATGAGGCAGCATCTGGGCACGGTGCCAATCGACAAGTTCACTCACCTTCGCTTCTAATGCGGACTCCTCGGTTTCATCCAAGTCAAGAAAATAACTTGCCTTACTTTTGATAACTTCGCCGCTGAATGAATAAAGCAATTTAAGTTGGCTGCAGCCGCAGAGTACTATTGTAATGGCTAGGAAAAACGATATCCGATGTATCGCAATCGCAATAACTCTCGATTTTTCCTCAAAGCATATTGATCTACGTTCACAGTTTGAATGGTTCAACAGTCACTCGCGGTGTTCTTTTTGGCTTGATCGACTTGGGTTGTCTTGTCCACAATTAAGTGTGTTTTTTCCTTCGGTCGGATCATTCTTTTACCCATTATACCTGCGATGAGCCAATCCGAATCGCCAGCCCAATGGTGCTTGGTCGGGAGGCGAATTGGCTTCTTTTTGGTAATAAAGCCGTCTGAATATGCAGCAACCGCAAATCGGAATGCGAATTGCGGATAGGTACCCATTCGGAGGTCTGAGACCACAATATCAATTCCGTTTCGTGTTATTTGATAAAAATTGTCTGAAAAATTCACCAGCTTAGTGGTGACGCTATTCCCAGATGTCTCCAGTTTGGCCCAGCATGAAACATCTGCACCCCATCTTTCGTGCTGGTATGCCGTGATTTTATTGGTGTCAGCGAGCAAAGGTACATAGACGTGATAGTATGTCGGTCCGTCGATAGAAATAACCCGCCAGAATAAAGAATTGAACGGCGTTGGTCCGGCAAGTACCTCCCTAGCCGACAGGCCCTTCTCTTCGAGATGTTTGACGCCGCGCGTTTCGGCTATCTGCTGCCCGACCACCGTCCACACGAGGTATAATGCCGAGAGAAACAGCGCGCACCTCACTGCTCTGCTGTATAGGACGGTCCACTTATGCAGGAACGCGGCCCATATAGTCACAATAAGCAGTGGTAACGAAAATAGTGGATCAATAATGAAGATCGATCCGAGCCCAACTGGTTCGTTCCAGAGGGGCCAAAACAAACGTGTGCCATATATGGTCATTGCGTCTAGTAACGCGTGCGTTGTGAGGCACAAAAAGACAGTAGCATATACAAGTGCGCGGATGTTTCGCAGACTTAAAAAGCCCCGCACCAACGCTTCGCTGATAAGCGGTGTAACCAGCGTATGAACAATTAGCGAATGTGTTGCGCCGCGATGTCCGACGAATGAGGCCACGGGGTCAGCAAACGGCACAAAGACATCGACGTCCGGTAATGTTCCAAGGAGACCTCCGATTATTATCCCTGAACGGGGTCCTGCCCGTTTGCTGAGTAAAGCCGCTCCAACGGTGGCACCAAGTGCGAATTGGGTGATCGAATCCATTAATATCGATTAGCGCCCGCCGATGTGACCGTCGGCAATCATCTCCTGAACAGTATCCTCAAAAGCCTGAAGCGTCTCGTCAACATCTGCTTCGGTGTGTGCCATTGAGGTGACACCGCTCATGTGTGACATAAGATCGACTCCTCGTTTACGCATGCCACTTTGCATGGCACTGATAGTGGATTTTGGAATGCCTCGAATTTTTTCTGCGCCAAGACCCTCGACTGATCCGCCTTTTACGTCATCACCGAGATAGAGGTGGAAAGTCGATGCTTCACCGTATACGGCGCCGGCCACTTGATGTTGTTCAATCACCTGACGCATACCACTGCGCAGCCGTTTAGCGGCTGCATCAGCGCGTTTGTTTGGTTTGCCAGTCTTGATCTCCGATAGTGCAGCAACGCCACTTGCTGCTACCAACGGATTTCCGTTGAACGTGCCCTTATGGGTGACGCCAGGAGTTTGACCGCGGAATTCCACTGTTGGGTCGAGAAGACGCATGAATTCCTCGCGTCCTCCAATGGCGCCTCCCGGCATGCCGCCGGTTACGATCTTCGCCATTGAGCATATGTCTGGGAGTACTCCATCTCTAGCCTGCCGGCCGCCAGGACTCCATCGGAACCCAGTAATGACTTCGTCAAAAATAAGAACGGCGTTGTATTCATCTGCCAGTCGGCGCAGTTCGGGCAGAAAATCATCAGGTAGAGGTACACTGCCGTAATTTGCTCCAGAGACCTCGCAGATGATAGTCCCTATATCGTGGTCATCCTTCAGGGCATCGGCGACATGTTCTATATTGGGTTTAACGACAACCGTCGAGTCCAGAGTTCCGGGCAGTATACCAAGAGAGGTTGGCTCGTCGTAAGGCGCATTCATGCCAAGATCAACGAATTCGTGCCAGCCATGATAATGACCTTCAAATCTGAGTATTTTATTCTTCCCGGAGTAGGCGCGTCCGATGCGGATAGCAAGCATGGTGGCTTCCGTACCTGAACTAACAAAACGGACACGTTCCGCGCATGGGATTAGCTCCTGGATCAAGCCTGCCCATTCGACTTCGAGCGGATGACAATCGGCAAAGAAAGTGCCTTTCGTTGCTTGTTCGGTTAAGGCGGCGACCACTTTTGGATGTGCGTGACCCAAGAGCAGGGAAGCACTACCCATGGCGTAATCAACATATTCCTTGCCGTCGACCTCGAATTTTCGTGATCCTTCCGCACGGTCAATATATTTCGGGAATGGCCCTTTAAAGCGGCTTTCATGCGACACGCCGCCAGCCAAGCGCTCACGGGCTCTCTTAAAAAGCTCTTCAGATGATTGGGGCATATTCGTTCCTTTCCGGGATTCGTCGACAACTACTAGAGAGTAACCTAATTGAAGTGAGGCAATGAACAAATGAAATGGCGATGAAATGGCAGCGAGTGAAATTCCTCTTATTGGTTATAGTGACAGGCTTTCCGTTCGTCCTGGCGATACTATCGCCTTTAAAGTGTCATGCGCATCATCTGAGCCTTATGACGCGAAACTGGTGCGCATTACCTGTGGCGACCCCAATCCGGCTGGACCGGGGATGAAGGAAGCCGACATACCGGCTGATTTTGCCGGCAGCTATCCATCGCGTTTGCAGGATGTTCATCTTGGGTCCTACGCAAAAGTGATACCGGGTAGCGCGTTTGATGGTGTTGATCGCCTGACTTTCGCTGCAACTATTTGGCCCACGCGTTTGAGCAAGCCGGATCAAGGGGTATTATGCCGATTTGACATCGAATCTGGTAATGGTCTTGCGCTTATGGTGGGACCGAACGGCGTTGACGCGTTGGTTGGACAGGATAGTCGTGAACCGCTCCGTCTTTCGACCGGTGTACCGCTCTTGGAGCGGCATTGGTACCGCATTTGGGTAAGTGTCGATGGCGTTTCTGGTGACGTCACCGTTGGTCAGTTGCCATTAGCACAGATTAGCGGGAAGAAAGTGTCCGTAAGTTCGAAAATTGTTGGGAGTGCGGCGCTGGAGACGAATGCGCCGGTCTTGATTGCTGCTACTGGAGGTGCACCCATTCAGGGACATTATAATGGCAAGATAGAGGCGCCCAAAGCCTATAACGCCGCCATTGATCCGACACAATCGGAATCGAATATGATTAGCCATTGGGATTTGGCGCAAGGCATATCAACGAAGCGCGTCGTCGACGCTGGGCCACTCGGGCTGCACGGCTATGTCTACAATGCACCGGCACGTGCGATGAAAGGGTCCAACTGGACGGGTAACGAAATGCGTTGGAAGCATGCTCCCGAAACCTATGGTGCTATCCATTTTCACGATGACGACATTGAGGACTGCGAATGGGAAACTGACTTTACGTACACTGTGCCCGATAATCTCAGGACAGGTCTTTATGGAGCGCGACTCCAGTCTGGCGATAGTTGGGAAGTCCTTCCCTTTGTTGTCTGCCCCTCGAAAGGTACGCAAACAGCAGAAGTGTGCGTTCTTATTCCAACCTTCACCTATACGATATACGGCAACCAGGCGCGCCGTGATTTCGATAAAACTTGGTCGCGTCGGGCAAAGGATTGGGGTGCCTTTCCCTACAATCCAATCGTTCATCCGGAGTTTGGGCTTTCGACTTACAACTTCCACACAGATGGTTCTGGCATCTGCAATGTAACCTGGCATCGGCCGATGCTGAACGTTCGACCCGGTTATTTTCCAATTTATGATCCACATGGATCAGGTTTGCGTCATTTGCCAGCGGATACTCATTTGCTCGATTGGCTGGAGGAGAAAGATATTTCCTACGACTTAGTCACAGATTGGGAGTTGCATCACGAAGGGGCACAGTTACTGCAGCCCTATAAAGCGGTTTTGACCTGCAGCCATCCGGAGTATCATACGACCAATACGCTTGATGCGCTGACTGACTACAGGGATACTGGCGGGAAACTGCTTTATCTTGGCGGCAATGGCTTCTATTGGCGGGTGGCGCTCCACCCGGAGAAGGACGGAGTCATTGAAGTACGCCGAGGCGAGGATGGAATTCGGGCATGGGCTGCAGAGCCGGGTGAGTATTACCATGCATTCGATGGCGAATACGGTGGCCTTTGGCGACGCAATGGTCGCCCACCCCAGCAACTTTGCGGAGTTGGATTTTCCTCGCAAGGCAAGTTTCAGGGTACCTATTATCGCCGAGCTGCAGGCGCCGATAAACCTGAGACCAAATGGATTTTCGAGGGTGTCCCCGATAGGGTCATCGGCAACTTTGGGCTCTCGGGCGGCGGAGCGGCTGGGTTCGAACTTGATCGGGCCGATAAAAGCCTTGGGACACCTCATGACGCTGTAATTTTGGCTACGTCCGAAGCGCCACAAAATCATTTTCAGTTGGTGCCGGAAGAGATGTTAACAAACGATACGACGATCAGTGGTGAAAGCCATAAAGAACTTATCAGGGGAGATATGGTTTACTTCGACTGTCCGGGTGGTGGCGCGGTTTTTTCCGTTGGCTCGATTACGTTTTGTGGTTCGTTGGCGCACAACAACTACGATAACAATATCTCGCGCATTATTGAAAATGTCGTCCGTCGCTTCACCGCTGCCGATGCCCAACAATAATTCAAGTTAGCTAACGTCAAATATATAATTGTCATAGATTTAAGTGTCGTGGCGGTTTGTGTGCCGTAATGCAAACAAATTTTGGAACCGGGTGCGGTAAGAGGTCATTTTCTCGGCCACCACATAGATTTGTAGATAAGGTTAACTTTTGATCTGCTGACAAGTTCGAGTTCGGGAAATATTATCCACCAACTCTCAGTTTGGTTAGCCCCGTTTGGGCATGAACAAGTCGCGTCTGGCTAGTCAGCCGGCAAATTCTCCGTTGGCCGAAGTTTGGAGAAAGAGATCAGAAGCACGCTCGATCTTGAAGGTATTTTTTACAACGATAGGCCCCGAATAATGATATCCAAATATAGCGAAGAGTGTGCTCGAACCGCTTGATAAATTAGGCACAACGGGCATGTGAAATTCCCAAAAATAAGGACACTATTGGAGCGCGACGTAACACGTGATTTTTCAACACGTATGAATTCTGGCAAGTTTGAGAAGTGCATTACGGTGGAGGATATCTCCTCGTAAACAAAAGTGACCGTGGGAGAGGTTAAAAATGTCGAACGAATTTGCGCTGAAGAAGGCGGGCGCCGAGCACATACTTATGCATGGCTCGTCATATGGCGCCTTGGATAGGGATCATAGCAAACGCATTCTCGTCGAAGGTAAAGGTGTGATCGTGAAGGATATCGACGGCAAGGAGTACATTGATGCTCTGGCCGGTTTGTGGTTGGTCAATGTTGGTCATGGTCGTCAGGAAATTGGCGATGCGATGGGCCAACAAGCTGGTAAGCTCGCTTATGCCAGCTCAACTCAGGCGACGACGATTCCCGCTATTCAGTTGGCTACCCGCCTGGCCGAAATCACTCCTGGGGATCAGACGACAGCGTTCTTCTGCTCTGGCGGTTCGGAGGCGGTGGAATCGGCGATCAAGATTGCTCGCCAGTACCACTATCATAATGGTCAACCAAAGCGACAGAAGGTGATTGGACGTCGAGGCTCGTATCATGGTGGAACTTATGCGGCGATGAGTGTTAGCGGAACGCGTCCGGCCAGTGACCCGTTTCACAGCCCCTTCATGCCAGGAGTTCTCCATACCTCACCGCCCCACTGCTATCGTTGCGATTTCCGAGCCACGTTTCCGGGGTGCGATCTTCTCTGTGCCGATCAAATCGGTCAGATGATTGAGTATGAGAATCCGGAGACGGTGGCGGCCGTCATTGCCGAGCCAATTTCTGCTTCAAACGGTATTGTTATTCCGCCAGATGGCTATTGGAGGCGTCTACGTAAAGTATGTGATAAACACGGTGTCCTCTTAATCACGGACGAAGTTATAAATGGTTTTGGGCGGACCGGTAAGATGTTTGCTTCGAATCATTGGGATTTGGTAGGCGATATTCTTACAATGGCTAAAGGCCTTTCCAGTGGGTATGCGCCGATTGGTGGTGTTATGTGCCGTTCCCATGTAATGCAAGCGTTTGAGGGTGATAATAAACTCTCCCATCTGTTGACCTATGGTGGCCATGCGGTCGCTTGCGCAGCGGCGCTTGCCAACCTTGAAATTTTGGAACGCGAAGGATTGGTTGAAAATTCTGCAATAATGGGCGCACGTCTGCTGAAAGGCTTGGCAGAGCTCCGCACACATCCCACTGTTGGTGATGTCCGGGGCCTTGGATTGCTAGCAGGTATAGAGATCGTGAAGGACAGAGTGACAAAGGAAAAGTTCTCCGAAACTGGAGAGGAGTTGAAATCCTTGGCAGATGGTCTTCAGAATCGTGGCCTCCTGACGCGCGCTGCGTCTATAATTTCTCTTTCCCCTCCCCTTTGCATCAGTGAGGATGAAGTGGACCGTATCATTGAAATTCTAGATGGCGCGATCGGTGATATGGAAATAGAGTTTGGCTACGCCTGAGCCAAAATTAGATTGAAGGAAAAGACAGTGAAGTTTGGCGTTTTACAATTCTTTAGCTGGCCCGGTCGGCGGAACCCTCTGGAAGTAGTTTACGACCGAGCCTTTGATCGTATCCGTATGATGGACGAGTGTGGCTACGACGCGGTCTGGCTCGCGGAGCATCATTTCAGCACCTACAGCGTTTGCCCGTCTGTGCACATGATGGGTACGCATATCGCTGCTCATACAAAGAATATTCGAATCGGAACGGCGGTCTCGCTTGCGTCATTCTATCATCCGCTGCGCCTTGCTGAAGAAGTGGCGCTGCTGGATCAATTATCAAACGGACGCGTGAATTGGGGTGCTGGTCGCGGGTTCGATCCGACCGAACACCGTATCTTTGGGGTTGAGCCGAGTGAGAGTTATCCTAGGTTTCGCGAGGCCGTTGATATCGTTCTTACGGCTTGGCAAAACGATAAATTTAGCTACGAGGGACAATTTTGGAATTTCCAAGATGTTGAGGTTCTCCCTAAGCCGCGTCAGAAACCGATGCCAGTATGGGTGGCGGCGTCGTCTGAAAACGCGCTCGATTGGGCAGGTGAAGAGGGTTACTCGATCATGATGGATCCGCATGCAACTTTTGAGGAGTTGGCAGGAAAACGGAGCTATTATCGGAATAAACTGTCTGCTAGTGGGCATCCGACCAATGGGCACGATATTCCAATGGCGCGGACTTTGGCGATGGCGGAGACCTCCAGCGAGGCTACAGAGGTGGGCCGTCGCGGTGCTGAATTCATGTTTGGCTCCTATCTGCGCAAGAAGGAAAATATTTATGGTAAAGACGCAGGTGGAGAGAAGACTATGCAGATGGACGCGCTCAACAAAACTATCCGAGAAGGCGGGGATCCGGTCGCCAAATATGTTGACGAAGTCGCGATCTGCGGTGACCCGATAAAAGTGGTCGATAAGCTGCAAGAGTTGGAAGAGACCGTGCCGCTTGAATACTTGATGGTCGCCCCTCTGAGTCATGGTTCCTTTGTTACGTTTACGGAAAAGGTCATGCCTAAATTTCTTTAGGACAACAATAAATATGGCGTTGGAAAAGACACCACTATTACCTGCTATGGGTGTTGGCAGCTATGCCGCGCCGGGCTGGTTTATCGCGTTCCAGAAAAAAATTCGGGATGGATCAGTAGGGGAAGCAGACATCCAGGAGGCTTTGGATGACGCCACGCGGATCGCTGTTTTGGACCAGATGGAGGCGGGTGTCGATATTCTTAGCGATGGCGAGCTTCGTCGACAGCGCTTTGTCTATGAGATGTTCGATCGCGTTACTGGATTATCCCGAATCGTGCCTGGCCGCAAAATTGGTGTTCCGGGTTATGATATGGCGCCGCGCTTTGAAGTGATTGGACGGGTTGAAGCGCCGGACGGTTTCGGTGTCGTAGAGGACTTTCTTGCCCTAAAGGCTTTAGCGCCCAATCGGCTCCTAAAAGTTGCCATGCCGGGGCCACTTACCTTTGCAATGCCAATGGAGTTGGGCGATCGCAATCGTGACGATGTCCTCGACGAGATTGTAGAAATGGTGCGTGGCGAAGTTTTGGCGCTTGCTGAGGCCGGTGCTGATTATGTTCAGCTGGATGAACCGGCGCTCCCACACCCGCCGCTTGGATATAGCCATGCCGAGGCCGCCGACCTCATTAACCGAGTGGCGGATGGGTTCGGTGGCAAGTATGCGGTGCATGTATGTTTTGGCAATAATGCGGGTAGACCATTTGCCGACCGAGGGTTTGGCCGGCTTATGGATGCGATGACGTCACTCGAATGTGATCAGCTCGTCCTGGAGTTTGCAAACCGCCAGATGGCAGATGTGGAGTTGCTCGGTCCGTTATCCAAAAGATTTGAAATTGCGGCCGGTGTGATTGACGTGAAGAATTTTTACCTGGAAAGCGCGGAGGAAGTAGCTACCCGCATTCGGCGTTGCTTGGAATTTGTGCCGGCAGAAAAACTTTCAGTTACCGGTGATTGCGGGTTCTCGGCATTGCCGCGTTATCTGGCACGTCAGAAAATGCATGCCTTGGTTGCGGGTGCCGAAGCGGTCCGCTTGTCGCTTTGAGCGGCTGACGAATGGGTTTTAAACTGCAAGAAACGTTAATACCGCGTCGCAAAACGCTTTAGGTTGTTGTCGAAACATGCTGTGGCCTGCGTTAGGAATGATGGCGATCTCCGCATGGGGTGCATGCCCGGCCAGGGCCTGCAAGACAACTGGCAATAGGCCTGTCGTATCTGCGCCACCGATAAATAGAGTTGGAAGAGACAAAGCCTCCGCGTCGGCTTTCGAATAAGGGCGGCGGCCTTCATTTACTTGAGCCAGTAACGTATACGCATTGTCTGCACGCATTTGTCGATCCACCAGCGGTAGCTTTTCCCAGGCACCGGGCCCATTGATCCCATCGATAAAATTTCGAAGTCCGCCTTCAAGGTCGCCAGCCGCAATCCGTTTTGCTGATTGGGCGACATGTGCACGTGAGCCGGCACCCTCGGACAGCATTGCGGCATCCGCCGGCATCAGGTCTTCTTCTAACGTGCCACCAGGTTCCGCCAAGACCAGCTTTCGAATGAGATCAGGCCTTTGAAGCCCAACACGAAACGAAATATGGCCGCCGCGCGAATGCCCAATGAGGTTGACAGGGCCCAGGTCCAATTCTTCAATAAAGCTGATGGTATCTTCGATGTGCTGATCCATTCGAAAATGGCCACCTTGCCCGTTCCATTGCTCCGGGAAATAGTGGCGCATACTTGGCACGATTAATCGATTGGAAGCAGAAAAAGGTCCTAATACAGCGTTCCAAGCCCGAAAATCGTTGAGTGAGCCGTGTATGCAGATGATCGGCAATCCCTCTCCAATATCGAGATAGGCCATGTCGTATTCGTTAACGTGAAGTGTTTTCATTTGTTTGCACATTTTTGGTTAGGTTTGATCGACAGCTAACATAAATCGGGCTGTGGGTAATGTTTACTGGATTTTTGCAACCGTTGAAAACTTGGGTGTATCGACCAAAGTCGTTTATCGACCCAGGGACGCAGAACATAACTCACTCGATCAAATGTGGAAGGTGCAAATATGATAAAGGATCGTCCGCATTGTCTCGTCGTGGGCGTTGGTGCCGGGACTGGCCTTGCTTGTGTCCGCCGTTTTGTAGCTGAAGGCTACAAGGTATCGATGATCGCACGGCATCAAGGACGCCTCGATACGTGGGCGAATGAGATTACCTATGCCGCGCCATATGCCGCGGATATAACGGATATTGAGAGTTTCCGAAGCACGTTAGCACAAATTTATTCCGATCAGGGTGTCCCGAAGGTGATTGTCTACAATGCTTCGTTGGCGACCTTTAAGCATTATAGCGAACTAGACCCAAAGGATTTCGAGCGGAATTTTCGGGCCAACACAACGGGCCTCTTGATGACGGCACAGGCTTTCGGACCTTCAATGGTCGAAGCGGGCGGCGGTGCCATTGTGATTACGGGTAATACGGGCGCCCGTCGGGGGACCGCTCGTTTTGTAGGGTTTGCACCGACGAAGGCATCACAACGCATTCTAGGCGAGAGTCTTGCGCGTGAATTAGGGCCGCAGGGGGTACATGTCGCCTATGTCATCATCGATGCGATGATCGACATGCCGATGGTGCGGAAAAGCATGCCAGACAAGCCAGCGAAGTTTTTTGCACAACCAGAGGAGATTGCGGGGGAGGTCTATCATATCGCCCATCAGCCGCGATCGACTTGGTCCTATCTACATGAAATACGACCCTTTGAAGAGCCCTGGTGATATGATTGATTTATATACGGCGGCAACGCCGAACGGATGGAAAGTGTCGATTGCCCTTGAGGAAATGGCATTGCCTTATAACCCAATCGTGCTGAAGCTCAGCGAGCGGAAGCAGCATGAGGAATGGTTCTACCAAATGAATCCGAATGGCCGGATACCGGTCATTGTCGATCACGATGTGGAAGACCTAACCATCTTCGAGACAGGTGCCATCATGCTCTATCTCGCGGAGAAGAGTGGAAAATTCATGCCGAGCGACTTCAAGCGTCGGTATGCGGCAATGCAGTGGCTAATGTTTCAGATGTCCGGGATTGGGCCTATGCAGGGACAAGCGGTTGCTTTCGAACGCTATTTCCCAGAAGATGTGCCGGCGGCTCGCAAACGGTATCACAATGAAACCCGTCGTCTTTATGAAGTTTTGGACCGGCATCTCGCTGATCACGAATGGTTGGCGGATGAATACACCATCGCTGATATGGCGAATTGGGCTTGGATCCGAAGTCATAAGTGGGCGCGGGTGCCGACAGACGGACTGGCACATCTCGAGCGCTGGATGGCTTCGATGGCAGCTCGACCTGGATGCCAACGTGGAGTACGCGTGCCGCCGCCGACCCGAACGGCAGCGGAAACAAAAGCAAGTGGTGCATCAATAACAACGGCGTAGTAGTCGTCATGAGATCGGTCCGGTTGGCAAATATCTCTAAAGAACGGATGAAGCATGGATTTTGATTTTAGGGAAGACCAGGAGGCGATCCGAGAGGCAGCGCAGCGCTTTGCATCAGAGCGGTTGGCGCCTGGTTATCTGGCGCATGATGGTCAAGTGGCATTCGATAAGCAACTGATCCTAGAGATGGGTGAACTTGGGTTCATCGGTACATCGCTGCCGGAAGATCTTGGTGGTCTTGGACAAGACTTTGTTACAGAGGGTATTGTCATGGAGGCTTTATCGCGGGAAGACCTTAATGTCGGCTACATACTGTTGTTGAATACCCTGAATGCCGGGATTATAGCCGAGCACGGTTCTCGCGAAATGTCTGAGAAGTTCGTCCCCGCGATTTGTAGCGGCCGGACGACGAGTTGCCTTGCTCTAACCGAACCAAGCGCAGGCTCTGATGCTGCGAACATCCGTCTTCGTGCGAATCGCAAAGGCGATACTTTTATATTGAACGGCGAAAAGACGTCGATTTCGATGGCGCATCAGGCAGACCTTGGCATTGTATTCGCTCGGACCGGAACCCAAGATGAACGGGCCCATGGCATTACTGCCTTTCTGGTCGATCTAGATCAATCTGGCATCAGGCGTACGACCTTTACGGATGTCGGCTCGGGCGTTGTAGGGCGTGGTTCCATATTCTTTGATGATGTTGAGGTGCCAGCGCAAAACATGATTGGCGACGAAGGCATGGGCTTTAAACAAGTTATGGGTGGGTTTGATTTTTCCCGGGCGTTGATCGGTCTACAGTGTATAGCGCCGGCACAAGCCTCGTTGGATGAAACTTGGTCCTATAGCCTCGAACGTGAAGCTTTTGGCAAACCAATTGCCGAGAACCAAGGCGTGACTGAGCCGCTCGCTGTTGCGGAAACTCAACTAACAGCGGCTCGTCTGCTATGCTACAAAACTTTATGGCTCCGAGACCAAGGTCGGCCGCATACGGCGGAAGCGGCAATGTGCAAATGGTGGCCGCCGCAAATCGCGTTTGAGACCATTCATCAATGTTTGCAGCTTCATGGTCACGGTGGTTATTCGAAGGATATGCCATTTCAGCAACGCCTGCGCGAGGTCATGGGCTTGCATATTGGTGACGGTACAAAGCAAATACAAAAAATGGTGATTTACAGACGGAAACTTGCGGAGGCCCAGCAACGAGCTTAGTGGTCACCGCCACACAGTATGGGAGCAATTATAAAATGAAGCCAGTTTGCCTTGTTATTGGTGCGGGTGCCGGCATCGGTGGTACAGTCGGGAAGCGTTTCGCACGCGAGGGCTATCATGCGGTATTGTGCCGGCGCACTGGCCAGGAGGGTCTGGACAAGATTGTCCGCGAAATCGAGGAGGCAGGCAACTCGGCGACCGGTTTTCTGTTGAATGCGGTGGACGCGGACAGTATTGAAAACTTGATTGCCAAGGTAGAGGCGGATATCGGAACAATCCAAGTCTTGGTCTATAATCTGGGGTCACAAGTCGGTAATCGGAGCCTTCAAGAGACCAGCTACAAGACGTTTGAAATGGGTTGGCGTTTGGCGACGTTTGGGCTTTTTCGAGCGGTGTCGACGGTTGGTCCACTTATGGAGGAACGCGGCAGCGGCACAATCCTTGTTACATCAGCGACTGCGGCCGTGCGAGGAAATAAGGGGCAGCACTCCCATGCATCCTCAATGGGTGGACGGCGCATGTTGTGCCAATCGCTGAATGCAGAATTAGGCCCTAAGGGGATTCATGTTGCACATATTGTGGTAGATGGCGCAGTGGACGCACCAGACACGTTAGGTAAGATGCTGGGGCCTGAGAAATATGAGAACTTGCGGGCGACACGTGGGCGTGAGCATGACGGCCTCATGCTGCCTGAGAAGATCGCCGATACCTACTATCATATTTCTCAGCAGCACCGCTCAACCTGGACGCATGAGATTGATATGCGGTCCTTTAGCGACATGCCGTGGTGGAATAGCTAATGGTCCAAAACCCCTTTCTCGCCTCTTAATTAGCCGGCATATTCATTTGGGGCTTTCGGAAGGCAGAGGTTGTGATTTTAAACCACCAGCACTTCTAAAATTTTGCAATATTTGCGGTTATAGGGCCGGGGCAAAAAGCTCAAAAGAAGACTTCAGGCGGGCGACCCATGAGGACTTGGCCAACGGCTTCGAAATGCGCATCTCGGGACTGTATTTGCTGTGATAAGGTATGAATGTCGCGAAAGCGGCGTTGAAAAACGCTATTCGCAAATATTGCATCGACGCCCGCCTGTTTGTAGATCCAGTCGGCGACTTCAATAGCGAGATGTATGGCGTTGGCAGTGGTGAGTCGGACGCGGGCCCGGTCTGCAATATCAATTGCTCCTTGGGAGCTGGCGCGGCTATAAATTTCAGCTAACGTTTCGAGCGCGAATGCGCGTGCGCTGCCGAGTTTTGCCTCGGATTGGGCAACACCAGCCTGGATCGTGGCACTATCAGATAGTTTTTTGTAGCCGCGTGGTGTCTTGTGATCCGCAAGCCCCTTGAAATCGTCGAGCATGGCGTTGGCTATCCCAAGGGCCACGCCAGCGACGCCAACCGCGTAGATGCCTTGCATAGGAAATGCATAGAGTGGGTTTGGATCGCGCCGCGCTTCAGGAGCTTCGCGGGTGCCGGTAAAGGCTTCTTTTATGAAAAGGTTGTCGACGGTGTAGGAATCCGAGGCTGTTCCTTTCAGACCGATAGTGTCCCATGTGTCGATAAGTTCTGCTTCATCGGCAGGGAAAAGCATGGTTAGGATCGCCGATTGACCGAATTGGTTCTGGCGGAGAGTTCCGTCCGGCTCTTGAACACGGCAATGTACGCCCATCCAGGTTGCTTGTCTGCAGCCGCTGGCAAAATCCCATCGTCCTGTGACACGGTAGCCTCCATCTTCTGTGATCGCGATTGTTGCATTGGGAGGTCCCCAGGCGACCAACGCGTTCGGCGGAGCGAAAATTGTCCGTGCTGTTTCGGGCTCTAAATGCGGAGCTATCAGGGCTGCGCTGTTGGCTACGAATAGGTTCCAAGCGACCGAGGCATCGCACCGCGCAATGGCTTCGATGGTTTTAAGATAGAGGCCGGGATCGACTTCGTCGCCGCCATAGGCACGCGGTAAGAGCATACGGCCCAGCCGGGCACTATGAATACGCTTCATCAGGTGAGCAGGAATTCGGCGCGTCCCTTCTATCCCAGCCGCGGCGGCGGCGATAGCTTCGCAAAGCTCTGGGTCGAGGGATATTTGCATACCGAATCTTCTGCCCAGTTTAGTCGTCTTCTGCGAAGAACGACAAAAGCCGCTCATTTAGGAAATCTGGCGCTTCCTCAGGTACGAAATGGCCGCTTTCTGGAGCGATTTCCCCTCGCACATCGGTTGCCACGCGTTTTAATGAATCTTCGGTCTCGCTTATTCGGCCGCGGGCGTGGGGATAGCTTTTCCCACCGGAGATGGTCAGAACCGGCATGGCCAGTTTTTGTCGTGCGATGTTGGCCTGATTGTCTTCAACGTCTTGTACAGCCGCCCGGTAAAGGTTGAAACCGGCCCGCATAGCGCCGGGCTGCGAATAAGTGCGCACGTATTCCTTAAGATCGGTTTGGTCGATCGCATCGGGGCGATAAGCGAAAGTACGATAGAACCACGATAGATAGATGTCTTCTCGTCCCGCGGTGAGTGCTTCCGGTAAATCGAGTGTCATATGGAACTGATGGTGCCAGCGGCGGCCGCCTTGTGAGAAATCGCCGCCGCATCCGGGGATTGGTACGTCGATGATAACGAGACGCTTTACCGCTTCTGGATGGGCCGCGGCAAGTGCATAGGCTGTTGGTCCGCCCCAGTCATGGCCAACTAAATAGAACGATTCATGCCCAAGTTCACTGTTTACGACACGCCAAATATCGTCTGAAATGGTTTTTTTATCATAACCTGAGATTGGACGGGAACTGTCGCCAAGACCTCGCATGTCTGGTGTAATTACGGTATACTTTTCCCCCAGTACTGGGATTTGATGGCGCCATTCCCACCAAGTTTGTGGATACCCGTGGATCATTACGACAGGGAAGCCATCGCCCGCCGTTACATAGTGTAAGAGTACATCTCCTACGTCGGCATAATGGTGCGTGACGCGGGCATCATTTGGTGATGTAAGGCTCATGCGTTGTCTCCCATCCATAAACTCCAGACGGCCAATAACGGCACATCCTTCGAACGCATACCGTGCACGATATTAGGTACGTTGTGAACGAAACCGCCAATACCGGGCGATTTGAATTTGCCATCTGTACCTTGTTTCCATTCGCCAGGTGTCAGGACGGTGTATATTTCTTCTGGGGGATGACGGTGGTCCGGATACCTGGTTTCGGGCGCCAATAGGCTCATGCCGATACGGATATCGTAACGTTCTTCGAGGCCATCTTTGCCAACTACAACGGCATTTGCATGACATGCTTTGAACGTCGCGTCGTCATTTTCGCCATTTGGACGCAAGCCCCACTTTAGATGAGGAGCAATGCCTTCAAGTGCGAGAGCGAGATTCGCTATGGGTCCGCCTTCCGCCTTAGCACTTTCCAAAGCGACGCCAAGGTATTTACAAGCGGGTAACTCAACCGCATCTGGTTTTGCCGCTACGCCGGATTTTGCATCTGCTATTGAGAAAATCTTATCTGCGACCACTAGTGCATCCATTTTTGCACCAGAGGCCGAGAACGCGTTCTGGGTCGCTTTAAGAAATTTTTGAAGTTGCTGGGATCGTTCCAATTTCTTTGCCTCCTCGTTATACGAATGTGAGCGACGATCTTTGTGGCGATGTTTTAGGTTTTTAGGAAAATGGGTCGTTGGTAGGCACTCGGTTCCAGATGTACTCCATAAATTTTGCGGAATTAGTGGCGGTTTCCTCACCGCGCAAGCGGGCAATCAGGTCGAGGGTCATATCGATCCCGGCAGAAACACCGGATGAAGTAATGATATCGCCGTCATCGACCCAACGAGCCTGTCGTTTCCAATCAACGTGGGGACCTTGTTCCAGAACCCAGTCCCAAGCCAATTTATTAGATGTTGCTGGGCGGCTGTCGAGAAGGCCGGTCCGCGCGAGGACAGCGGAACCAGTGCATACGGTCGCGGTAACGCGCGCTTTTTCACTCATTGCTGCGATCTTTCCCAACAAGGCATCGTTTGAGACAGCCGCTCGGGTTCCAAATCCGCCCGGGATTAGCAGAATATCAAAGTCGGGCGCGTCCTCAAAACTGTAGTCGACCATTGTTAAGGGCCCCTCACCTGATTTCACAGCGTTAGTTTTGGAACCTATGGTGAATTGGTTAAAGAAACGATGCCAACCACCTTCGCCATCGGGGACGCGGCAGCTGGCAAATGCTTGGACCGGACCATACATATCGAGTGTCGTAAACCCTTCGAAAACGACGTGCGCCACGGTTTGTACTTGGATACCTTCTGCCATCGATTGCTCCCTGGAATTATCGTTTTTAGGACCTTATCGAAAAATATCCTGATGGGAAGAGCGAACGCTCTATATGAGGAGAAAGTTTTGTTTCTGGATCACCTTTGCCAACGATATTGTAAATGACCGGCCCCCAAGTTACGGGACGTTCCGATACGCTTGTCATTAGTTTGGTTGCGTTCGCACATTTGTTATCGCATTTCTATCAAGTTGTCCTTGGGCCACTCTTCCCGTTATTAAAAGAAGAATTCAGTGTAAGTTATACTGAACTTGGCCTGACGATATCCGTTCTTTATGGCGTGTCTGGTGTGTGTCAGGCGTTTGTAGGAATTTTAGTTGACCGCTACGGTGGCGACCGGCTGATGCTTTTAGGTGTCGTGGTTATGTCGACCGCGGTCCTCTTAATGGGCTTTGCGCCGGCTTTTTGGGTGCTGCTGCCGCTTGTGGCACTAGCGGCGCTTGGCAATAGCGTCTTTCATCCGGCTGACCTATCGATCCTGTCCCAAAAAGTTCATCCAAGCCGCCTCGGGCGGGCGTTTGCTATTCATGGATTTGGCGGCACGTGCGGCTATTTTTTCTCTCCGATTGTCGTCTACTACGGCGTGACCAGTATTGCGGGTTGGCGGTCTGGACTGATCGTTGCGGGTCTTATTGGCCTTGCAGCAGCGCTGCTTATTTGGCGTTACCGTTTTGTCCTTCAGATAACGCGCCAAAATCCAGGGCACGTGAAAGAGCGCGGTGGGAAAGCGGATATCAAATTCTATCGTAATCTCGTTACAAGCGTCCCCTTGATGTCGGCCTTCTTCTATTTTGTGCTAGTCGCAGCGGCATTGGCTGGGATGCAGGGATTTACGGTGACTGCGCTTGTGGAGCGCTTCGACACCCCACTGCATCTCGCGGCAGCTGGCGTGACGGCGTATTTTTTCGGTGGTGCCGTCGGAATTTTATTGGGTGGCGAGATTGCAGACCGGTTCCGTTATCCTGCCCTAATTGCGAGCAGTGGATTGGCGCTCGCAGCCGCTCTGATGTTTAGCATTGGCCTCTTTGACATGTCGATTACCATGATCATTGGCATTATGTGTGCCGTTGGATTTTGGAGCGGCATTACCCAGCCGTCCCGCGATATTTTAGTTAAAGGCGCCGCGCCCACTGGTGCATCGGGTAAGACATTCGGCTTCGTCTATTCTGGTCTGGATCTCGGTGGTGCCTTGGGGCCACTATATTTTGGTTATTTGATGGATGGCGGGCTATATAACGAAGTATTTCTTGTGATCGGCGGCCTTTACGCGCTGGCGATTTTCACAATCCTGAAATTGCGCCAGGGACAGCTCGCCTAGCTGGCCGCCGTTTTATCAAATCCCATGTGGCGCTCGATGGTGGCGACGTCGTCCGGACGGTCGAAATTCTGGGGTGCGGCGTCACCATGTGCGCGGTCGCGGCCAATGGTCTTAAAGAAATCTTCAAGCCCAGCAGGACCGATCACCCAGAGTTGCACCAGATCTTCCTCCCTATCGTTAAAGATTTCATGAGTGACATCTGGTCCAATGAAACAGGCGGTCCCTGGCACTAGCTCATGCCGCTTTCCGTCGACGAGTACATAGCCGCGACCGGAGAAGCATATCTGCAACTCGACCTGATCCGTGTGTGAATGCGCCCGAATATTGCTATGCGGCGCGATCGATTGATAGCCCATTGAGAATCCGTTGAATTTTGTAAGCTCAGGAAAGAGTTTTGGACTGGAATAGCCATTGGCTGGTTTTGGCTGCCAATAAGAAGGGCCTTCATCTGGTTGCATGACGACCGCATGGCCGCGGCAGGCGTCTAGTTCGGACATGTTTTTCGCTCCTATATAGCTTACTTGGTTAATTTAAGATGCTTGTTTGGCTTGCGGCAAGAACGCACTATTTGCGACATCTACGGGAGAACCTATGTGAGCGATGGCATTCCTTTGATTGATCTAGCGCCGTTGCGCGATGGTTTGGACGGAGCGCGTCGAGTTGCAAGTGCGTTGAATCATGCGCTTGAGAATGTTGGTTTCTTGATAATCGTTAATCATGGTGTCCCGCCGGGCCTCATCGCGCGAACCTTCGATGAGGCCCGGCGTTTCCATGCACAGGCAATAGAGGAAAAGCGCGCATTGCGGATGAACGGACACAATAACGGTTACATGGCGGAAGGACGTTACAACGTTCGCACGTCGCGCGTGAGTGAAAAATCGGTCAAACCGGATGCGAATGAAGCATTTTTTTTGAAGCGCGAACGCCCGGCTGATGACCCGTTGGTTTTGACCAAAAGGCGATTTGCTGGGCCAAATATTTGGCCTGAAAATCTTCCGAGATTCCGTGAGAACGTCCTAGAATACTGTGATGTAATAGATGCGATGGCAAAACGGTTGATGCCCGCCCTGGCGTTGTCTCTTAATCTTAAAGCCGACTACTTCGAACAGCCCTTCGAAGAGAGTCAGTTTTCGTTCCGGCTATCGCACTATCCGCCTGTTGAGCGCACAGAGGGCCTTTACGGCATAGCACCGCACACAGACTTGAACTTCATGACATTTTTGCCGCAATCAGAGGTACCGGGTTTGCAGATTGCGACGGCGCCCGGCAAGTGGCTTGATGTCCCCTACGTACCAAACTCGTTCGTTATAAATACTGGAGATACGCTGCACCGATGGAGCAATGGGCGTTATCTCTCGACACCGCACCGTGCGCTGCCACCGGTCGACCGACATCGATACGCAATTCCTTTTTTTCTGGGACCACATTTGAATACGGAGATCGCCTGTCTGCCAACCTGTACCAATAATGGAAACCCGCCGAGGTACCCGCCAATCACCTATAGCGACTATATGACTTGGTGGTACGATGCGAACTACAACGCCGCGGATCAAGATGATCTCGCTGTTTTGGATATTTGATGTGATCCGTTATGATGTGAAATCCCTGCAAACGCAGAGTATGCGATAAAGTATTTTAATTTTTTCAGCTCCTTGTCGTTTGTTCCTCGCGTGAAAAAACGATTACGGATACGAATTCGCGTAATCCGACCAATAGCCAGAGGGGAAAAAGGTGTATATTCCCCAACTATCAGTTCAGTATCTTAGCACAATCGTCATTGTAATGATGATTTGATGGTTAGATTGTAGTAAGGGTTTGCAAAACTTCACCCGCCAATTGGACTTATCCGCAAGTTACCAGACGTGGTCCGGTCGTAGTTTTTATTTAATGGCGCGGGAATGGCCAGAATCGGCACCACTCGTGCGGCTCGCATGGTCGTGAAGCCCCGCGTTTACTGCCTGCTGCAAATATCAAGACTGGATGCACTCTGATGAGGGACTACAAAAACCGAGTTGCTGCCGTCGATCTCGCCAGCCTGCCGGCTGCAATTGGGGACTTGAATACCATCAGTTGATAAATGTTATTCAGCGTCCTCTCGGCAGTTTTCAGGATTTAGAAGCTATTCAAAAAGGTACGATACATTCGGCCTCTACCTGCCTATCCATGATCCTGTTCCAAGGTAGGCGGACGGCAGATGAGGCCGTTTTTAACTAGGCTGCCTTTGCGGGTTTACGGTTTCGGCGGCGTCGACGTGGCCTGCTGTTTCCGTTTGCTGGGCGATTTCCGTGCGGCTTCTGTTTCCGGTTTGTACGTTGTCGTTCGGGTTGGCTTTGATTGGCTGTCAGTTCGCTTAGGTTATGCTCCTGAACCTCGATTGTCCGCTTAATGAGGCGTTCAATTCCACGGAAGTGGGCTTGCTCTGCCTGATCACAGAACGAGTAGGCCATTCCTTTCGCGCCTGCACGGGCGGTGCGGCCTATTCGATGGACATAGCTTTCCGCTTCGTTCGGTAAATCAAAGTTGATGACGTGGGTAATGCCGTCGACATCAATCCCACGCGCCGCAATGTCCGTTGCGACAAGGACCCGCACTCTGTTGGCTTTGAAACCATCCAAGGCCCTTTGGCGGGCTGCCTGCGATTTGTTGCCGTGAATGGCCGCCGCCTCAATACCCGCCTGTCCTAACTGCTTTGTTACCCGGTTCGCCCGGTGTTTGGTGCGTGTGAAGACGATCACTCGGTAGAAGGAGGGGTCCGCTAACAAGTCCTGCAAAAGCGCTCCCTTTTTGGAGGCCGGGACGTGGATGACGCGTTGTTTTATCCGGTCCGGTGCAACGGTTTTCGGTGCGATATCTATCCGTACTGGGGCGAAAAGAATTTTATTGGCAAGTTTGGCCACTTCCTTCGGCATGGTTGCGGAGAAAAGGAGTGTCTGGCGCTCATCTGGCACTGCCTTAACTATCTTACGAACATCGTGAATGAAACCCATGTCGAGCATCCGGTCGGCCTCATCTAGAACTAGGTGTTCTACATCGTTCAGATGAACGTAGCCTTGATCCATGAGGTCGAGCAGCCGACCCGGTGTTGCAATGAGGACATCTACACCTCTCGCCAGCGCTTTTACTTGCGAATTTTGATTGACGCCGCCGAGGATCACCGTATGGCGAATTGGGAGATGGTTGGCGTAATTTTTTACCGAATTCCCAATTTGTAGCGCTAGTTCCCGGGTTGGTGCGAGAATGAGAGCAAGCGTGCCTTTCGGCGAAGGGCGCAGACCATCGCTGCTAAGGTGTTGTAGTATTGGAAGAACGAATGCGGCCGTTTTACCGCTGCCAGTTTGTGCAATGCCGAGAAGGTCGGCATTTTCTAGGAGCTGCGGGATTGCTTTTTCCTGAATCGGTGTCGGCGTTAAGTAATTCTGCGCCGCCAAGGCGCGGGTGAGGGGCTCGATTAAGCCGAGACCCGTGAAGTCAGTCTTTGTCAAATCGGTATATTCCTTTGCGTCAAACAGACGGTCGCGAGAGCGCACGCAAATCTGCCGCGTCGCCGTCATCCACGCGCAACTGGACATAACGGTATGTCAAAATGAGGAACGGCCCGGACTCGTTGCTTTGTTCTTCTTATCAAAAATCGCAGCGGTTCGCGCGATCTGGGCGATTCTGACGCTTTGAATGCGCCTTCTTGATAACAATGTCAAGGAAGGGGCTACTCTGCATTCTGCGAAGCGCGCTTTTTTGCGTCTTCGCGCAATTCCACTTTGCGTATTTTACCACTTGCGGTCATCGGGAAATCTTCGACGAAGACAACATGGTGAGGAATCTTGAAACTCGCAAGTTTGCCTTGGCAATGCGCGATGACGGCTTCAGCATCCATCGAAGAGTCGGGGACGAGTTGTACATATGCGACGCCAACTTCCGATAGTTTATCATCCGGCATCCCCACTACGGCGACTTGGTGGATTTCCGGATGCTCGAGCAGCAAGCCCTCCGCTTCCATCGGATCAACATTCTCGCCGCCAACCTTTAGCATATCTTTATAACGGCCCAAAAACCGCATGTAGCCATTTTCCAGCCAAACGGCGGAGTCGCCTGTTATGAACCAGCCGTCCTTATCGAAAGCGGCCGCTGTTTCCTCGGGCTTCTTGTAATATTCCAGCATAAGGCTGTAGCCCTTTACGAGAAGTTCGCCTGGCACGCCTACCGGTTGATCCTTACGCGTGATTGGATCAACAATTTTTAATTCGTAGCCGAGACCCGTTTCACCTGAAGATTCCCAGCGCAACGTCTCGTCTTCGTCCAGGGCACCAATCGCGGCGCCAAGCCAAATTTCCGTCATGCCGTAGCCGGAAACCGAACGTATCGGCGAGAGGACCTGATTGCCTTGCCGTATTACCGGTGTGGCGCTGTGCATGCCTGCCGCAAATATGCCAGTGCGGAGTGATGAGACATCCCGTGGATACGCCTCTTGTGCTTCCGTCAACGCCTTAAAGTGCGCCTCGAATCCATGCATTATTGAAGCGCCTTCGCTCTCAATAAGGTCGAGGCACTCATCTGAATCGAAAGTCTCTGTGACGATTTGGCGGGCTCCGGTGATCGGCGCCATCAGAATTCCGTCCGAGTAGCCAAAGGCGTGAAACATTGGAAGGTAATTCAGTATCGTATCGCGGTCTGAGACCGCCATACGAAAGCCGCGTTCCTCGACATTTCGTATAAGTTTGTGGCTGTGGACGACGCCTTTCGGGAATCCCGTTGTGCCGGACGTGTACATTATGAATACGGGATCATCAGGATCGACGGCGGCAGATCGTGCCGCTAATTGGTCATCGCTGACCGACTGTCCGGCTTTCAAAGCGGCGGTCCAGGTCATCACACCATTTGGCTCGACCTCTTCGGTGATTAAGACACGCCGCAACTTGGGGAAACTCGGATCGTCGACAGAGTCGCCTGTGTTTGGTAAAGAGATAACTTCACGAACCATTTCGAGATAGCCGATGGGCCCCGACGTGTCGTGGGTAATCAAGAAGCGACTGTCCGACTGTCGCAGCACGTAGTCGAGGTCGTTGGTTCGGAATCTCGTGTTGATGGGCACCATTACGGCGCCGATCTTGGCGAGCGCGAAATTAAAGAAAACCCAATCCGCGCAATTATTGAGCCAGAGAGCTACATGGTCGCCGTGCTGGACCCCGCTGGCGATCAACGCTTTTGCCGTGCGATTGATCTCTTGCGCTTGTTCGTTGAAACTGTAGCGTTGGTCTTTAAAGACCAATGCTTCGCGGTCACCAAATTTTTCTGCGGCATCATCAGCTAAATCCCCGAAGCGCCTTTTTGCGTACCATTCCATAGTTGAAGTCCTCCTTCTAAATTATTTATGCGCGAGTGGCAGAAATAACCACGGTGTCTGGTGAGATTGCCGTTGAAGCGATACTAAGAGCGTAAGCGGTGTGGAATTTTGGAGTGAGTGATGAAAGTTTATGAAGCAGTACTGGATCAATTACTCGGCGCGGGGCTTACACACTTCGCTGGTATGGTGGGCTCGACTTCGGCCCCTTATGCGTCCGCACTTGCCGCACAGAATCAGGCTCGCTACGTGGGCATTCGGCACGAGCAGGTGGCGGCGGCAATCCTTGATGCAACCGCCCGTCTCACCGGTCAGCCTGGTTGTTTGATGGTCCATGGTGGCTCCGGTTTGCTCGCGGCCAGTCTTGGAATCGGGTCGGCTGCGCTGGATTGTACGCCGATGGTCGTTCTCAGCGCGACGCAAGAGCGGAAGGCAATGGAGAACGGCTGGTGGCAGACGTTAGACGTACAGAAGCCCGTCGCCGATTTTGTTAAGTTTCAGACTCGGGTTGAGCGGCCCGATCAGGCCGTTGCGGCGGTGCGGGATGCGCTTCGTGAAAGTGTCAGCGGCAAACCTGGTGTCGCGCAGATTGACATTCCCATCGATGTTTCGACAGAAGAACTTGGCGCCGATAATGTCCCAAAGCCGGTACGTGTGACCACACCACACATTCGCTTATTTCCGGACCCAGCCTTGGTGGAAGAAGCTGCAAAACTTCTCCGAAAGGCGGCCCGGCCCGTTCTTTTGATCGGTGGTGGCGCGAATTATTCCGGCGCAGGTACCGCCTTAATACAACTTGCCGAACGGATGGGTGCGCCCGTCGTCAATTCGCCAACCTCGCGCGGCGTGCTCCCGGAATCGAATCCGCTCGTTCTCGGCTGTGCCGGGATTATCGGGTACGAACCTGTCGGCGATGCGATTCGTGAAGCAGATCTTGTGCTCGCAATTGGCTCTCGATTGTCCGACATTCAAACGTCGCGCGGAGAACTGTTGCCCGCGAATGCACCTATCATACAAGTCGATATCGATGCGGTAGCGCTCGGAAAAGAATACCCGCCAATGGTTGGAATCGTCTCCGATGCGAAAGCGTTTGCGGATGCGCTTAATGAAATTCTTGAGGCCGACCCTTCACCGATCCCGGACGCACGGCGGCACTGGACGGCTTCCTTGGCCGATCGATATACAGCCTGGCGTAACGCCTGGTTGGCGTCGTCGCCTGAAAATGGGCACGTCCAACCACAGGAGATCGTAGCTGCTTTGTGCCGGCAGCCACCGGAGACTATTTACACCCATGGGGCTGGAGATCACGGTTTTTACGGTTTCATGGCGCCGGTCGACCCGCCAGGCGCCCATCTCGTTTCAACGCGCCTCGGCGCCATGGGTTGTGCTCTTGGCATGGCAATGGGGGCTAAATGGGCCCGACCTGACCAGCCGGTGATTACTTGTATTGGGGATGGTGACCTAATGCTTCAGCTTGGCGATTTGGAAACTATGGCACGTGAACGCTTGAACGCCATCCTCATTGTCTTTAACAATTTTAGGCTTGGCTCGCAAAGGAAACGAGTGGAAGCCTATGGCCCTGTTATTGGCGTCGACCATGGCAATCCTGATTTTGCAAAGCTTGCTGAATTATTTGACTGCCGAGGTTTTCGTGTAGATAAGCCAGGACAGTTCGGCGATGCCTTAAAAGGTGCACTGGCGTCAGGCGAGCCCTCCATCATCGACGTCATCATCGATCCTGAAGCACGCCCGCCGCGAATTACGATTAGTCGGGAAGCGCGATAAAATAGAATAGATAATGTCCCTTTAACAAGCCGGTTTTTCGGGAATCCAGTTTGCAGGAAATTCTGGGCTATCAGAGAGGTTTTTTAGCGTAAGGCCTTTTTAATTGATCGCTACGAGATTGCGAAACGCAATTGGTTGGGCCAACTCATTTCAATTGCACTCACAGCTTAGTTAAATAAGCGCTCTTTCCTTTAACGTTGGGTGGAACTCATCAGTCGCTAAGGAGTATTGGTCGCAGGCTGCGATGAGAATGACGAAGGTGGCTAGGTGTTTCAGGCGCGAACTCACTTCAATCTGTCCAGATTGCGTTGCGCATTGTTCGTTTGCATCATGAGGCGGAGAATTGACGGTCTAAATGCATTGCTAAGAAGCCTATCATGAAACGCTTGCGCTATAAACGCGCCAAACAGGCCGACGCTGCGGCATCGATAATTGCATCAACGTCGATACCGGCCGCCTTATAGAGATCTGGGATATCACCCGATTGGCCGTAACTCTCAACACCAAGGGGGGCTACCCGCTGGCGACCAACGGAACCAATCCAGGAAAGGGTCGCCGGGTGGCCGTCTAGAACGGTCACGAGCGCTGCCCGAGGGTCAAGATCCGAGAGTAGTTTTTCGATATGCGCACGCGTAGGGTTTCCTTGTTCACGCTGTCGGCGTGCACCCATCCAGTCGTCGTGCAGGCGGTCTGGCGACGTGATTGCAAGTAATCCTGCGCCGGGCACATCTTCTAATAATGATTCATGCGCTTCCGTGGCTTCGGGCGCGATGGCGCCCGTGTAGACGATCGCGAGCTCCGAACCGGGGGCTGGCGGCTTCAACCAATAGCCGCCGCGGCAGATATCTTCGTGGAGCGCATCCGTTATCTCACGCTGCGGCTGCGTGATCTGCCGTGTAGCGAGGCGTAAATAGACTGAGCCTCCGTCCTTCTCCTGCATGTGCCGAAACCCCCAGGCCATGATCGAAGCCAATTCGTCGACATATGCTGGTTCGAAATAGGCGAGCCGATCGAGGCCTATACCGACAAGCGGCGTGCCGACTGATTGGTGTGCGCCACCTTCCGGCGCGAGTGTGATTCCGGAGGGTGTGCCGACCACCATAAAACGGGAGTCTTGATAGCAAGCATAAAAGAGAGCATCGAGGCCGCGATTTACAAAGGGGTCATAGAGCGTGCCGATCGGCAGCACACGCGCGCCAAACAGAGGTTCAGATAACCCAGCAGCGGACAGCATTAGGAATAAGTTGTTCTCGGCTATGCCGAGTTCAAAATGTTTTCCCTTCTGCGTCCTTACCCACTTCTGGGCTGACGCAACCTGCTCTTCCCGAAAGACGTCGGCGCGCTCTATCCGGTTGAAGATACCTTTCTGATTGACCCAAGGGCCAAGATTAGTTGAAACCGTAACGTCCGGCGAAGTTGTGACGATTGCATCTGCTAACGCATCATCGTGGCGAGCAATATCGTAAAGAATTTGGCCAAATGCGAATTGGGTTGCCGCCCTCTCTGTTGGCTTCGTCTCAAAACGTCGGGGGATGTGTACCTTTGGCGCATTGTGCCGGCGCTCACCCGAAGCCGCGAAGGGAACGGATTCCAAGAAATTAGAAAGCTTGCTCGCGTCAGAAGAGAGACCGGCGAATCGGTCCCATTCCTCTCCGTCCAAAACAGCCATGTGTTCCTTGAACTCGGCCATCTGTTCCGGGCTCATCAGGCCGGCGTGATTGTCCTTATGGCCTTGCAACGGCATGCCGAAGCCTTTGATTGTGTATGCGACGAAACATTGTGGCTGATCTTCCTGGTCGGCGGCGTAGAACGCCTCCAGGATTGATTCCATATCATGGCCGGCAAGGTTTGTCATAAGCGTATGCAGGCTGTCATCGTCGTGGCTATCGAGTAACACCTTCAGTCCGGATGTTCCGCCGAGGTCCCGCTTCAAATGATCTCGCCAGGCAGGGCCGCCTTTGAATGTAAGGGCGGAGTATAGATCGTTTGGACACTCGTCGATCCAGCGCATTAGGGCTTCACCGGCTGGTCCTTTAAATGCCGTCTCCAACTTTTTTCCGTATTTGAGAGTTACGACGTTCCAGTCCATTGTGCCAAAGAAGTCTTGAATTTTTGTAAATAGAAATTCGTTGATGACACCGTCGAGGCTCTGACGGTTGTAGTCGATGATCCACCACAGATTTCCAACTTTCTGCTTCCAACCTTCGAGCAGTGCTTCGAAGACATTGCCTTCGTCTAACTCCGCGTCACCCATGAGGGCGACCATTCGACCCTTGCGTACTCCCTCTGCCATTTGGCCATGGGCCTCTGCGTAGTCTTGGATCAAGGAGGCGAACAGCGTGGTTGCGACGCCAAGTCCGACTGAGCCAGTCGAAAAGTCAACGTCATTGGTATCTTTTGTTCGAGAGGGATAGGACTGCACGCCGCCAAGTGCTCGGAAATCCTGCATCTTCTCCTGTGTCTGGCGGCCAAGCAGGTACATGATGGCATGAAAGACCGGGCTGGCATGTGGTTTGACGGCGACACGGTCTTCCGGGCGAAGCACGTCCATGTAGAGCGCTGTTAAGAGCGTGGCTGCTGAAGCGCAGCTCGCTTGGTGTCCTCCCACTTTTAAGCCATCGCGCGCCGGGCGCACATGATTGGCATTGTGTATCATCCATGCAGAGAGCCAGAGTACTTTCTTCTCTAATTCCCGTAACATTTGGAGGCGCTGCGCCGGCACGATTGCGTTGCTATTGGGCTCGACGAGCTGCGGTGGCGAGGACATGGAAGCGCTCCCTTTACTTCATTTAAGAATATCCTGTTTCCCATGGATGATCCTTGCGGATATTGCGTAAATTTGTTCAATTAGAGGTAAAATATGCTAATTATTATCTAATAATAGAAAGAATATGCCTGAAATGTCTTTAGATGCGATAGATCGTCGGATTTTGGCGGTACTCCAGGATAACGCACGTGTTTCCAATGTCGAACTTGCCGAGTTATCCGGTGTTTCCGCGTCGCCTTGCTGGCGCCGGGTCCGCGAGTTGGAGCGCGCCGGTGTCATTTCGCAGTATGTGACCCTCGTCAATCCGGCTGCCGTGGGCCTGCCAGTGAGCGTCTTCATACAGGTTTCGCTTGAAAAACAAGTTGAATACGCGCTTGAAGTCTTCGAGGACGCCATACTTGAGCGCCCGGAAGTGATGGAGTGTTATCTGATGACAGGTGATGCAGATTACATGTTACGTGTTGTTGTAGCCAACCTCGAAGCATACGAGCGCTTTCTGATGGACCACCTAACGCGGGTGCCTGCGGTCGCCAATATCCGTTCTAGTTTCGCTTTGAAGCAGGTGAAATACCGAACAGCCCTACCTGTTTTTGATAATCAATCCGGCTGATTTGACGCACGTGGCCTTGCTTTTTGGTCAGGTTCGGACTTATATTTGAAGTATATGTGGCGCTGCTTTCGCAGCGTCAACCATGACTTTTGGAGTTTACGTGGCTAAAGAAGAACCCATTGAATTCAATGGCACGGTGACCGAGGTGTTGCCGAATGCTATGTTCCGAGTAGAACTCGAAAATGAACACCAAATACTCGCCCATACGTCGGGGAAAATGCGTAAACATCGCATTCGAATCCTACAAGGTGACAAAGTGACTATTGAAATGACCCCCTACGATATGTCGAAGGGTCGTATTTCTTACCGCTTTAAGTAAGTTTTTTGCGATTGAACGCGATCTCTACGCTGGTGGATTATTCAGCGGGATAATGGCGCGCAACCCCCATCTTTGTGAGCCAGACGAGTGTACGCAGTAGTCGGCTACGGACGGCATCTGGCCATTCGGCCAAGGTCCCGCCAACTGTATGTGTGCGGTTTAATGTAGCAAGAAGCCGTGGTAATTCGTCCGGTGTTATAAGATTTACTGGCGCAATCATATTCATCCTGTGCTGCAATCGCTCTGTAAGAAGAACTGCGGCCCGGTCGACAAGTTGGATACGATCCGATTCGAGCAGCGTGTGTGTTGGGAATGAACGGAACACTAAGTAGGGATCAAGCTCCTTGGGGCCAGTTATCGCATGTTCCACATGGCGCGGGCTGGATGCGTCTGTATGACGTATGACGTCAAGCTCCTGCCACAAGTCCTCATAAGTGGGAATTATTGTTGCCCAATCGTAGTCTGCGCGGACACGAGCTTGCGCCGTGGCACCCATCTCGCGGCGCAACGCGGGGCTTTCGACTAAGCGTTCCAGATGTGTTGTTGTCGCATCCACGTTAACGGCGATTGATTGGCTCGCTCCGGCAAGATATTCTCCGTAGACGTCTTCTTCTGCCAAGTATCGCCGGACCAATTCTTGCCCGCTGCCTGGTGGTGGCGCAAGGGTGGGCACCAAGAAGCCATCGATGCCGTCTCGCACCGTATCTCGGTATCCATCCCAATCAGCAACCAATACTGGCAATCCACAGGCCATCGCTTCGATCGGTGTTAAACCGAAACTCTCCTGAATATTATCGACCAGAGAGACGAATATATCGGAACCGGCCCAGAGTGCGTCCGGAAAGCGTGGGTCATGATTTTCAATGAACGTGACATTGGCTGTCTGGCAGATACTGCTTGCTGCCTTGGCGTAGTCATCACGAAATGATTCTGCGGTGAAATACCCGAAGAAGATAATTTCAATCTTGCCGGCTCTGCCGGCCGCAGTGCGTTTTTTCGCAATGGCTTCGGCGGCGAGCATAAGGGGTAATGGATGTGATTTATTGTGATATGAGTGGCGCCCATACGCCAGGACTACTGTGTCATTTTCGCCTATACCGAGCACGTTTCGTTGCGCTGAGCGTTTATTCGCATCAATTAATGAAGTGAAGTGAGAGGTGTCAATACCGAGTGGTATGACGGGTAACTGGGCTGGTGGACGCGGGGCACCTTGCCCGGCCGAATCCCAAAGCGCTTCGACTACCGAGCGGATCGCGTTGGATGGACAGACTATAGCGTCCCAAGGTGACAGTTGCTCTGTGATGGCTGTTGCAACCGTGCTCATCACTTGCATAGAAGACATTGTGTGGCTTAAGCCGCAAATGCTATAGGCATTTGCGTTTAGTCTCCTGGAAAGTGCGGTGTTGATATTAGGGTCTGCGCGGAAAAGGGTCGAGACGTTAGCCATTGTATTGACGTCGCCCTCTGCCAGAAACTGGCAACGAGCTGGGTCGACGCCAATTTCGATCATGCGATTTTGGAATTGGTCGAAAGCCCCGTGTTCGTGCGTCCGACAGTATATGGTTTCGGCGCGTGAATAACGTAAATATGCGTCCAAAAAAGTACGGACAGCAACGTCGATACCAATAATTTGGCCATCCTTGTTGCGATTTGGCGGAATGTAATCGATAGCAACCAAATTCATTGTTTAGAGCCGTGGCGCATTAATCGCTTGAAATAGGCATTCGCTCCGGTGGAGGCTATACGGTGTATTGCGGTGTTATAAAATAAACCGAACCGCATTGGGATCTGTGAGATGAGAACGCGTCGACGACCGAGCGCCCGCATCCCTTTTCGCGCAACCGAGATTGACGATTCAGCGCGGTCAAACATGTCATTGGGCGCGCCGGCCCGAGCTTGGAAGTCAGTCGCTGTAGCGCCCGGACATAGAGCGAGAATATCTATCGGCTCTTGGGACAACTCTTCCGCTAGACCTTCCGCAAAAGCCAAATCGAAGGCTTTTGTCGCGGCGTAGGTTGCGAAATAGGGCATTGGCAAATGGCCGACGACGCTGGAAACGACAATTAGCCCCGCTCGCTGCCCATTCTCTTTTGCTCGTTTGATCATTCCGGGGAGGAGGGCATGGGTCAGCTCGTGGACCGCAACAACATTGACGTCGACCATGGCAGATTCATCTTCGGACAACGTCTCCGTGAAATTCGAAAAATATCCAAGTCCGGCATTATTGATGAACAGATCGATATCAAGGGCTTCACTTTGGTCGATGAGTAACCGTCGATCAGCCTTTACACGGAGATCCGCTTCTAAGACTTCGACCGCTCGCCCGTTGATTGCCAGGCGGGTCTGCAATTCTTGAAGCATATTTGTATTGCGCCCGGTCAGAAATAGGTCGGTACTTGTGGGAATTACATCGGCAAAGGCTTTGCCGATCCCGCTTGTGGCACCCGTTATCAGAGCTCTTTTATATTGCCGTTTCATGGTCTGAGGTTGCCCGGTTCCGGTTCGAACTCAAATAACTACGCAGTGCCCCATTTCGACCTATGAGCCAAAAATTGGGATGGAATTTTTTGTATGTCTTGTAAAATCTCACCTAGAGGTCCTGGCATGGTGTCTGTCGGTACGAACAGCGATAACGTGTCGGCAAGACCTTTGTAACGGTTCGCGATCTTACTGCCGATTTCGTCATAAGTGCCAACGGTGGCGAATAACTCCAACACATCGTCAGAAATTTCCGCTGCCATTTTGTCCCACCGGTTCTCCTTTGGATAAGGTCGAAGCCGTTCGCCAAGCTCTTCCAAATTGTGAAGGCGAAGCACGTGCCAATAGGAGCGGGTCGAACAGTAGAACGAAATGCGGAAGCGGATATACTCCCGCATCTTCGAGACTGCTTCTTCGTCCTTACCTGTAGCGAGAAAGGCGCCGGACACGACTTCGATGTCTTGGCGTGAACGACCGCTGCGCGTTAGGCCCTCACTAATATGTTTCAGGCTTTCTTCGGCTAGGTACTTCTTCGTGCTGAATGGGTGCAATCGGACGCCATCTGCTGTGTCACCGGCCACCCGTAGCATGGCGGGGCCGACTGCGGACATGGCGATTGGTATTGCCGGTAGCTCAGATGGGCGCGGTGCGAAATTCGGTGTTGTCAGCGTTAGAGTGTAATGATTGCTGTGATAATCGATCTGCGCGCCCGTCTCCCAGGCCTGCCACACCGCCCGCACCGCGCCAATATAGTCTTTCATTCGGGGGGCGGGTGGCGTCCACTCAATGCCGTAGCGGCGCTCATTATGACCTTTCACCTGACTGCCGATCCCAAGATAAAACCGTCCGCCACTTGCCTTGTGCAGGTCCCAAGCGGCATGGGCCATAATGGTTGGGCTGCGCGGAAACGCGATAGCAACGCCAGTTCCAATCTGAATGCGTTCTGTCGCCATGGCAGCGACCGAGAGGGGTGGGAAGGGTCCGTGGGCGTTCTCCAGGGCGACGATACCATCAAAACCAGCTGTTTCAGCTGCCCGGGCTGCTTCCGCTGCAACTCTAAGATCGTTGTTTGGGATGTGATATACGACCCGCATTGCTTCTAGAGCTTGTAAATGCGTTTGGCGTTGTCGTGATATAGCTTTGCTTTTTCACCTGCCGAATAGTTTGCGGTAAGCCGCTTGAATGAGTTCCAGCACACAACGTAGCTGCAACTCAGCTTATCGACGGGAAAATTGGACTCAAATAGGCAGCGTTCGACGCCAAACTTTTCAATCGTATATTCGAAGTAGTGGCGTGTTGCTTCACAAAGCTCTTCACTGTTAGGCGGTTTGGGCTTGTCCTGCCAGAAATATCCATTGACGAACATATTCAGACCGCCAAGCTTTGCCGAAACGTTTTCGCATTTGGCAAGGTGGTCGATACTTTTTTTCCATTCTTCGAATACTTCGTCTTTGCGTGACGCATATGGGCCTATGCCGATGGGACCGCCGAAGTGGTCCAGAATAATTCGGTTGTTTGGAAATTTCTGGGCCAGATCGGTAACTTCGGGAATTTGGGGGTGATAACACCACGCTTCAAAACTGAGGTCGTAGTGCGCGAGCTGCGAAAAGCCCTCACGGAATTTTTCGCCCATCAGAATGTTGGGCTGTGGAGCTGTTCTATGGTTTTCTACTTCCTGGCTCGCGTCCCAGGTGACACCTACGCGGATACCCTTAAAACGGCCGCCACCAAGCTGGATGTGTTGCTCGAGGATATCTTTTACCGGCTCGCCGATGTGCAGCGGTGCTGTGCCGACAATTCCGGCAGCGACACGTGTTGGCCCGTAAAGGCCGGAGGCGCTCTGCGCTGCGATCCCATTAACGAACTCTGTCTCGCCAAGTGGCTTTTCCTCATCCGGCCCGTCTTCGCGGAACATCGCGCCACATTCGATGAAAACTGTGGCAAGGATGTTGTGGCCTGAATTTGTGTCTTCCAACATCTCTTCAAGGAAATAGCGCGGGTTTACGCGTTCAACCTTAAAATCCCAGAGGTGGTGGTGCGGGTCGATGATTGGTAGGTCCGGCTCTAGCGCTTCTTCTTCTGCACTGTCGAGCCATTTCTGATTTGTTGCCTTTTCAACCATTGTCTTCGCCTTTCCTTCTCAGAGCCGGTACACCCGGGCGGAATTGTCATGATACAATTTTGCTTTCTCGTCTGCAGAATAGTTGGCCGTCAATACCTTGAATGAATTCCACAGTGTATTGTAGCTGCAGCTGATCTTGTCGACTGGAAAGTTCGACTCAAACAGGCAGCGGTCCACACCGAACTGTTCAATAGTGTACTCGTAATAGGGGCGAGTTGCTTCACAGAGTTCTTTGCTGGTCGGCGGTTTGGGCTTTTTATGCCATTCGAATCCATTGACCTTCATATTTATGCCACCAAGTTTGGCTACTACATTTTCGCACTCCGCCAATTCCGCAATGTTCTTCCTCCAAACTTCCAGAACTTCGTCCTGTTTGCCTGCATAGGGACCAATACCGAGCGGCCCGCCGAAATGATCGAGTATGATCACTGTGTCGGGGAAGGCTTTCGCTAGACTGGTGAGATCCGGTATTTGTGGGTGAAACAGCCAACCTTCGAAGCTCATATTGCGCTTGCCAAGCTCGGCAAATCCCTCCCGGAACTTCGCCTCACCGAACATCCCGAGTGGTGGGTTGGTGTAGCCGTTTCGGATGTCGGGATGTGGATCGGCAGAAGACAGATATCGGATGCCGCGAAACCGATCACCACCGATCTTCATGTGTTCGTCCAACACCTCGCTGATGCGCGTTCCGACATTTAAGTTAGCAGTGCCGACTATGCCGGCTGCTACACGAGTGTCGCCATATGTGCCGGAAGCGCTCATGGCGGCGATACCGTTCACAAACTCGGTTTCCCCGACGACCTTCATTTCTTCTGGTCCATCTGCGCGCCACATGGCCGAACACTCAATAAATACTGTTGCTAAAATGTTGTGTCCGGAACTCGTGTCCTCCAGGAGGTCCTCCAAGAGATAACGGTGCTCGCCATCCGGATGTTTAAAATGCCAAAGGTGGTGATGTGGATCGATGATTGGCAGGGTCGGCTCCAGCGTCTCTTCTTGTACTTGTGCGAGCCATTTGTCGTGTTGGGACATGACCTTAATCCTTCCATCAGCTTGAGGTGGGTAATGAGTTTCTTCGGGTGGAATAACAAGCATTTTTAAAGTCCGTTTCTGTTATGCGAACTGCTTAATTACGGTCTCGAAACGGCGGATGCTTGAGAGCGAATCCGCGAAATTAGTTCCTGGCCAATTCATACGTAACATTAGAGTTGTTACGCCAAGTTCATCGCGGTAACGGGCGACCTCGTCCGTTAACTGGGCGGCGTCACCAATCAAGAACCGGTTACGTCGATACTCGTCAAATCGTTCTGCAAACGGTCGTTCATTGGCGACATGTTGGTTGTTCCATGAAGCGTAGGCTGCGTATTTTTCTATCAAGGTCTCTGCGCATTTATCAAGTGCATCGGCTTCGCTATCGCCGAGGAAGCATTCCCGGCACATTGGCATTTCTGGAGTTTTACTCTTCGGAAGAGCTTTGCGATAGATCTCAAAGAGGGCCCGCATGGTATTGGGTTCGGTTGTAAAACTAGCTAGCCAGGCATCCCCAAGATTTGCCGCGCGTTCCACTGCAGGCGGGACAGCCCCGCCGATCCAGATAGGACAGCCCTCTGGTTTTTTTGGGCGGGCGGAAAGGCCTATCTGATCCAAGTGGAAATGCTGACCATGGTGGGTGACGCGTTCCTCTGTCCAGAGGCGGCGAATTACTTCGATGGCCTCAACAAAGCGGCTTAGGCGATGTTTCGGATTTACGCCCATAGATTGAAATTCTTCCTGGCGGTAGCCCAAACCGGCGGCTAATACATAACCACCGTCCGTCATCCAATCGAGCGTTGCTGCCTGCTCCGCAACTTGGACTGGATTCATCATTGATAGAAGCAGGATCCCGGTCCCAATCCTTAGATTTGGAACGCTGGCTGAGAGGCGCGCCAGGGTTTCGTGTGGTTGGAACATCCGAATTGGGTCGGTGACGTAGTGGTGTGGACACCAGATTGATTCAAAGCCGCAATCGGCAGCCATTTGGGCTTCTTCGGTCATAAACTTTATCGCGCCGCCTAAATTCTGGTCTGCGTTGAATTGCGTCGATATAAACAAGCCAAATTTCATTTGAACACTGTGGTCACTGGGGTCCATCTATTCGCGGTAAGTAGCACACCAACTGTCTATATTAAGTTGTGTCGCGGGACCGTTCCGACCATGCTGGGTGGTAATCAACAATCAGATTGACCGTCTAACTTAATGATCGAAGACGGCATCGCACTGGGGCGCAATGGCTGCCGGCTAAAAAAGAAAAACGTCGTTCTTGTGACGGCATTGGCTGGGCCCAGTTCGCACCTCACCGGCGGCTGTTACGGTGGTAGCCTGGCTCCGTCTAAATAACTGGAACAAATCCACGGTAGGGTAGGGCGTTTATACCGCCAATTTGAAGGCCTGTATGAATTCACGCCATTTACCTTCGGGCGCATCCTTCCCCATCGAGAAGTACAATGACGCGCGCTGCATCAGGTCACCCTCGTAGCGTTTGCGAAGGATTGGGGCGATCTCCGTTGGCTCACCAGTGACAGAGCAAGCCTGAAGAAGTTCGTCCGGTACGAGGCCGGGCAGCTTGTCAAATTCACCTGCGCGGGTGGCTGCGCTTAGTTCCTTGCCGAGCGTGTCGTAGCCATGATGCTCTAATAGGGCACGGTAATTCGGGGTCGATCCGTAGAAGCCGATCTGATAACGAATATTCTTTTCGGCTTCCGCTCTTTCCGCCTCGTTCTCGCCGGTAATAACGAAGACTGGCGCAAAAAAAGCGATATCCTGTATGTTACGACCGCTTAGCTTAGCGCCTTTCTCCACAGCAGGGCGAACGACGTCACGGAGGTATGAGACTGAATGCATCGGATGGACATGCATGCCGTCCGCGGCTTCACCGGCGACTTGGCACATACGCGGATTAACACCGGCAACATAGACTGGGATGTTTGGATGGTCGATTGGACCTGGGTTAAACATCGGATTGTTTAGGACGTAGCGGTAAAACTCGCCTTGATAGTTCGGCTTAGTACCATTCTGAAAACTGTCCCAGATGGCTTTCACGCATTTAATGTAGTCGGTGAGACGCGCGGCGGGACGATCGAATTCGGCGGAGAACCGACGTTCTACATGGGCTCGCACCTGGCTGCCGACGCCGAGGTGAAAGCGGCCGTTACTCACATCGGCCAGATCCCAGGCGGCTTGAGCCATCGCATAGGGGCTGCGGGCGAAGGCTACGGCGATATTGGTGCCTATATGGATGTTCTTTGTGGCCGCTGCGACCTGCGCCAGGGGCATAAATGGGTTGTGAGCCGCCTCGTAGGTCCAGACGCAGTCATAACCGATCCGCTCGCACATCTGCCCGTAGCTGGCAGCGTCTTGAAGTCCGATATCCCACATCATGCTGTCAATTTGCATGAAACTTCCCTTCGTCACTGTGTTTGTCGTGTCGGTCTCTCGGCAAAATAAATTGTAACGAGTTTATAATAATTTGATCGAAAATCTATCCTTCGGCTGAAATCAATGCGTCGATATCTTCTAGGCTGAACCGGCGCGCTTCCATGCGTTCGTGGATCATCCGCGTCATCAGCTTCTGCATCGCCGCATTAGCCGGTGTGTGGACGCCGTGAAGACGGCCAAGTTTGACGATCTCGCCATTCAAGTAATCAGTCTCGATATCAGCTTTACCATTGGCGATGGATTGGTACGTCGAGCCGCCAGCACGTCCAACCCCATCAATTTTGCCAGTCTCCATAAGGCCTTTGCGACGTTCGCGCATATCTTCCAAAGTTTTATACTCGATACCGGCGGCGTCGAAGGTGGCGAAGGCTTCTGCGTTTAGACGTTCACGCAGCGCTTTGGTATCTGTTCCTTTTGGGAATGCGGCACCGAGCGAGTTGCCTGTATTGATTACAAGCTTGGCGTATTTCCAAGCCATCGTATTAGCCGTGGGAACGCTGACGATATTCGCTTTTTCCAATCGAGCGGCGACCTCAGTGATCAGGTCGTCAGTGCCATGCGGGTAGACACCTGCATCGAGAATACCGATCTTTTTAATCGAATGACACCGCACTTCACCGGGGACCAGTAACTCGCCCGGCAAATAGACCGCCATTGCGTAGACACGATTAAAGCGGCGTAACGCCATGGCTTCATTTGCAACACCATTTTGGCAGCAAATGATAGGAATACTGTCGCCGGCGACCGCCCGTAAGTCTTCCAAGGCTCCGAGTGTATGTTGCGATTTTACAGTAAGGATAATGATGTCATCTTTTAGAAACTCAATCTGGTCCGGGTGGCCAACCGAGCGGATTTGCAGTGTTTCCTCGCGGTACGGCGTCATATAGCGAAGACCATTCTGTTGGATGGCCCGGAGATGGGCACCGCGCGCAATCAAAACAGTATCTTCACCTGACATGAAGAGCTCTGCGCCAATTGTGCCGCCGACCCCACCTGCGCCGTAAATAATGAAACGCATTGTGGTGGCCGTTACGCTGACGGAGGTCGGCGCGCCAAGACGCGTTTGCGGGCGTCGCCACTTTCACGGTCACTTACATATAGAAGGCCAGTAACAGAACGCATCATATTGGCTTCGAAATCGTCTAAACCCCCATCCGCATAGACGACTTCCCATAGCATCTCGATCATCTTTACACGTTCTTCTTCGGAAAAGTGATTGCGCACGGTCTTTGTAATTGTATGCAGCTCGACGCGATCCGCTGCAGCCTCTTCAGCCGCTGCCATCAACTTGCTGGTTGCCGATTGTTCAAGCTCGAAACGCTCGCGCAGAAGGATTTCGATACGCTGTTTTTCCTCATCGTGATAGTCGCCGTCCAGCAGTGCTGCCTCGACTAAGAGGCCTGCTGCGGCATGATGCAATGCTGGATCCGCATGGGCTCCTGGTGCGACCGCTTCTGCATCGTCATCGTTGCCAAACAGTAGTTTTTTGAGTCCGCTGATCACGTATTATGCACCTGGTACGGCGACGATCGCTTCGACTTCAAAAAGGAACTCTTCTTTGACCAGCCGGTCGACCATCAGAAGTGTATTTGGTGGGAAAATAGTGCCGCCAAACAATTTGGGAAACAATTCTTCCCTTAAGCTCATGAACTCTTCCAAATCTTGCGAATGCACCATGTAGGTTGTAAATTTCGCAACATCTGTCCATCCCGCACCAAGACCCTCCAACACGTCGCCGAGATTGTCGAATACGCATTGGAACTGTGCAGCAAAGTCATTCTTGCCAACAACGCCGCCGTCGGGCGCCACGGCGAGTTGGCCGGCAACGAAGAGGAGGTCACCGGCGGTGACGCGCGCCGCATGCGAATACAGGCCTTGCGCCGGTGCTGCGCCCTCCGGGTTTTCATATGTCACGCGTTTCATCCGCCGGTCTCCGATTTTATCCGCGGATCAGTTTGCAGGCTTGAAGACTGGAACTTTTTGGCCGCCTTCCGATTCCTGCAGAACCAATTCGACCTTTTGACCGACTGAGAGGGTGTCGGGATCGCATTGGACGATATTGGTCATCATCGTGATCCCTTCCTCCAAGCGCACATAGGCGATGACGTATTGCGGGTCGGAGCGACGCATCACGGAGTAGGTGTATATTTCACCCTTGCCCGAGGCCTGCACCCATTCGACATTGCCGCTGAGCGTGAATGGGCTGGTCTTGCGTGGGTACCAAAAGAATTGATTCGTGTCTTTGCATCGGGGCAGCATCAGTTTGCCGTTGTTGCAAGCGGCCCAAAACTCTGTGTGTTCAATATTTTCCGGCGGTGCCGGAATGACGCGTTCCGCGCTCATGCGTCTTCCCTCCCCAAGATAACGGTTGAACTCCCCATGCGGGTGCCAAGTGAGCCGCCGGTGCCGTGCGCCAATACCAGTTGGCAGTCATTTACCTGCACGGCTGGATGCGCTTCACCACGCAATTGGCGGACTGCTTCCAGGACTTTGGTGAGACCACCCCGGTTCATTGGGTGGTTATTGCAAAGCCCTCCGCCGTCGGTGTTGAATGGGAGCTTGCCTTGGCCCGAAATCAGATTTCCGTCGGATACAAAGGCTCCGCCTTTGCCTTTTTCACAGAAGCCGAGGTCTTCAATTGTCTCTAGCACCGTGATCGTGAAACTGTCATAGATTGAGGCATAGTCAATGTCACCTGGCTTAATGCCTGCTTCTTCGAATGCTTGGGGCCCAGAGTAATGTCCACCAGTGTAGGTAAGGTCAACCTGACCATTTATAATATTTTTTGGCGATTCGCCGTGGCCTAAAATTTTTGCGCAATCTCGGTCGAGGGATTTAGCAATTTCCGGACTGACAACAAGGAAGGCCCCGCCGCCATCTGAAATCACGCAGCAATCGAGACGGTGCAGCGGATCGGCAATCATCGGTGAACTGACCACGTCTTCCACTGAGACGACATCGCGGAGCATAGCGTGTTCGTTGTGTTGTGCGTGGTGTGAGGCGGCCACTTTGATCCAGGCGAGTTGTTCGCTGGTTGTGCCATATTCGTGCATGTGCCGACGGGCAGCCATTCCATACATATTTACCACGGTGGGGCCATAAATATACTCAAACGGCACGTCCGGGGCGTCCGAGCCGTAGTTCCGTGGTGCGGTCCCGGTCGCCATACCCTCGGCGCGCGGGCGTCCAGCTAAAGTGATCAGGCAGACGTTTGCTTTTCCCATAGCGATGGCCTGGGCTGCGTGGCCGATATGGACGACGTAGGAGGAGCCACCGGTTTCCGTCGAATCCATATGGCGGACATTCTTAAGCCCCATGTAGTCAATCATAGATAGCGGGCCGAGGCCCGGCGCATCGCCTGCACAGTAATACGCATCGACGTCATCTGGTCCCAGTCCTGCATCTGCAAGTGCACCAGCAGCGCTCTCCGCATGTAACTGGGCGACGGACTTATCAATCGCCTTTCGCGTGGGATGTTCATATATCCCCGCAATATAGGCCTTGCCCTTAATACTCATGATCCGCGTGATCCTTGAAATTGAATTGCGATAAGTGCCAGCTTTCCAGCTAGCATTTGATAGGAAAGATAGGGGCCTAGCTCTTCGGGTCCAGCGGAAACTAACCTACTCGATGATTTTGATTAAAATATGGTTGAAGAGCCCACTGTTGAATTTTTCTTTGATAAGCCTATTCGGCTTTGAACGAAGGACTTTTTGCGTTCTTTCGTGCGGTGCACGCTGTGTCTTACGCTTTTCCAATTTTGATGTCGGCATAGGTTGTTTCTAAATTCATATTCATGGGAAAACCCGCACTGCAACAGGAGAGACAACAATGTCGGTTCAACTAGTGAAAGGCAAAGGGTCTGTTGAGGACCAAGTGAGTGCGGAGGAATGGCAAGCGCGCATTGAGTTAGCTGCTGGACACCGTGTCCTGGCTTACTACGGTGTTAATGATATGACCTACAACCATTTTAGTCTGCGCGTGCCAGGTGAGCCGGAAGCCATGCTTGTAAAACGCACCGACTGGATGTTTATGGAAGTTACCGCGTCCTCCCTGATCAAGTGTGATCTCGATGGCAACCCGCTTATCCCGGAAGACGGTCCACAAATTCGTGGTGGTGCCCTGATTATCCATGCCGGACTGCTAAAGGGGCGTCCTGACCTGAATGCTGTGTTACATACGCATACGCCGAATGTGATGGGAGTTTGCGCGCATAAATTTGGGCTGCTTCCAATTAATCAACATGCCATGCGGTTCTATGGTGAGATGAAGTATCACGAGTTCGAAGGGTTCGAGTTTGATCCGGACATGACGGGTAAACTAATGCGTGACCTTGAAGGCGGAAAATATATGTTGCTGAAGAGCCATGGGGCATTGGTCTGCGGCGAAAGCGCACCGGAATGTGTTGTTAATCATCACTGGCTCGAAATGGCCTGTCAGGGACAGATCGCGGCTCTGGCGGCAGGCGAGGGGAACTACATTGTTCCGACGAAAGAAGCTTGCGAATACGCACACTCCCAATTTATGGACGCGGGCGATTTTTTGAAAGGCGGAAAAGATTGGGAAGCTTGTATTCGATTGGCTGATCGCCTCGATCCCTCTTACAAAGAATAGTTAACACTTAGGTAGGCACATTCCTGTCCTACTCAGTGTCATCTGTCCTTGGGTCCAAGCCAACAACAACGGCACTTGACTGTGAGGTTTGTGGTTGCGCCACGAAATCTGTTGTCTCGGAAACTGGTGCCCGTCGTGTCCGCCGATAGATGATAAAACCCGCAAGCGATGCGTAAACCATGGCGCAGTATAGGTATAACCCGATTGGTCCCATCCATTTCATTGCGAGTGCCGCAAAGAAGGGACTAATGCTGGCGCCGATGCCAAATGCAAGCAAGAGACCGGCCATGATCGATACCATCGCTTCCGGGTTTGTGTGATCGTTCGCGTGCGCCATAGCGATTGGATAAACGACGGCGCTCAAGCCGCCAATGACGAAACTCATACACAGGATGGGCCAGGCACCCAATGTCGAAAGGAGCGTCATGGTTCCGCAGGAGATGGCCGAGGCGACCGCGACCCCAATCAAGACACCGCGTCGGTCGTATTTATCTGATAAACGGCCGATCGGCACCTGTAAGGCGAGACTGCCAAGTAGGAAGATCGCCATGAAATACGAAACGCCTTCGATCCCGAGGCCTACTTGTGCACCAAAGACTGGACCGAGTCCCATTAACGGCGCATTCGTGAAACCGGCAGTCGCAGCCCCAACTACGCCGACCGGTGAAAGTTGGTAGAGTTCGCGGAGACCAATCCGCTCGGTATCGATATTCGGCGGAGCACCTTTGCCGCTGAGTGCGATTGGGACAAGACAGATGCCGAATAAGATGGCGGTCAGCATGAAGAGCCGGTCGCCGGACGGATCGCCAAGCAGTAGCAGGAGTTGTCCGGCGCCAAACGACCCTTTGTTGATTACCATATAAACGGCAAACACACGGCCCTTAGTCTCGCTGGAAGCGGCGCCTGTCAGCCAGCTTTCTGCTACCATGAAGACCATGGCAGAACTGAAACCGAAGACGAGGCGCAGTGGGATCCACGTGAACCATTCTATCATCATTGGAAGGACCAGGCAGACGACGGCGAGCATTGCCGCGAAGGCGGCAAAGCAGCGGATATGGCCGGTTCGTTGAATAATGCGTTGGCCGTAAAGACAGCCAACAATGAACCCGATCGAATGGCAGGATAGGACGGCACCGATAATTGTCGGATCGAAACCCTCCTCTGTCATGCGCAAAGCGGTGAGCGTCCCAAAAAGACCATTGCCCAACAGGAGACCACACATGCCAACCATCAGGGCTCCCAGAGCTAGAATCTCCGCATACATGGAATGCCTCGCAGAGTGAACTAGAGCGGCCCTTTTTTTCGGCCGATCGGATGTACATTCGGCAAAAGCGATAGCCGCGTCAATCCAGCAAATTACCAAGCTTAAATTAATTTAGCTGAAGTGCGATCGCCGTCATGTTGGTTTCTGAAAAAATTTGAAACGAACCAAGTATAGCCGCATGTAGCCAAACGATGGTCGCCCGCTGGGGAGCCAACAAATAGGGGTAAAGACTGCAGTAATAAGGTGATGTTATTAGTATTTTTCATGAGACGGCACCCCACACAATTGACGTGTGATAAGCAGTCGCCTTTGAGTATCCAAATATGGACAGTTCTATGAGCATTTTAAGGTTTGTTGTTAGCCTTGCTGCATCGGCTTACCAACATGTGCCTCGTATCGTTTGCAGAACTTAGGCCACACATCTGGATTGACGATCCGATCTGGACGGCGACCTTCGGAAAGTGCAATCCATTGCTCTGCCGCGCCCCGTGCACAATTCATACGCGCGTCCAACGTTACACCGGCTGTATGCGGCGTGAGTATTACGTTGGTCAATCCGATAAGTGGATCATTAAGCGGTGGCGGCTCGACTTCGAAAACATCGATCCCTGCAGCAGCAAGACCGCCCGACTTCAGAGCATTGGCAAGCGCTGCCTCATCGACAATACCGCCTCGGGCGGTTATCACGAAATAAGCGCTCTTCTTCATGAGACTGAATTCTTTTGTGCTAAACATGCCCTTTGTTTTTTCAGTCCGCGGGGTATGAACGGTGACATAGTCTGATTCGCGCAAGAGTTCGTCGAGCTGCACCGGCTCAGCCCCTCGTTCCTTGAAATCGGCAGGCGAAAGATAGGGGTCGTAAGCAAGAACACGCATTCGAAACAATTGTCCGCACAGCTCAGCCACCCGACGGCCTATATTACCAAGTCCAACAACACCAACCGTCTTGCCAAGCATATCCTGGCCCATGAACAGATTGCGGTCCCAATCACGATCGCTTCGCATCCGTCGGTCAGCTTCTAAGATCTTCTTGCCGAGCGATAGCATCATGCCAAGCGCGTGTTCTGCAACCGCCTCACCATTTTTGCCTGTTTGGTTGCAGACCAGCACCCCGGCTTGCGCACAGGCGTCCAAGTCGACTGTATCGTATCCGGCGCCATGCGTGCAGATAGCAATCAGCGTGGGTGCTCTCTTTAGAAATGCTGTGCTGACATGGTACTGCGCCGGCAACTCGTCACGTGCGGACCCGATCTGGAAGCCGAGCGACGTTTCAATCTTAGGCCAAGTCTCCGTCTCGGGCATTTCGGTTTTCAAGAAGCGGATGTCAAATGCATCCGTTTCATCAAGGAGTTCTTGACCGATCGGGTGCTGCCATCGATTGAAGTAAAATAAAGGAAATCTATTGATGGCCATTAGTGTACCGCCTCTCGGCTTTCGCCATAGGGCGCAATATCACGCCGGTCGGTGAGCAGGTGAATGAGGGATGGACCTTTGGCCGCCCGCGCATTTTGGAATGCGACCTCAAAATCGTCGGACCGAGTGACAGTATATGCTTCGGCACCGTAAGCGATGGCTATCGCCGCGAAGTCGGGGCTTTGCAGGACCGTGGCGATCTCGTTCCCGGGCCCGAAAGTTTTATCCTGTCCAGCTAGGATTGATCCATGGACGGCGTTATCACAAACAATAATGCGGATTGGTAGTTTCTGTTCGACAGCCGTCACCAGTTCTTGCCCCGTCATCATGAAGCCACCATCACCAACGAAGGCGATAACTTCGTGGTCCGGTCGCGCCAACTTGGCGCCGACAGCTCCGGGCACTGAATAGCCCATGGCCCCTGACATTGGGCCTGCTTTAGTGTGGGGCCGTTCAAACCGTCGATAGCGATGTATCCATCGTGAGAAGCTTCCGGCATCTGTGACGATGGTGGCTTCTTGGTCGATTATCCGGTCCATGGTGTCGATCACACGGGCAAGGTCGACGGCACCATAGGCGGTAAAATTGCCCGGTTGAGAGAAGGTCAGGAATGAGTTGTGCAATTCTTGAGTGCGTGCGATGCGGGCAGCACTGGGTGGGGCGAGTTTCTTTCGTAATGCATCGAGGGCGGGCTTCATGTCGGAATCAATGGAGACATCGCTTTCAAAGCGAGCCAGGATATTTGAGTCGGGATAAATGTGAACCAATGGTTTGCCAACGCAAAGCATCGTTTCGTCGGCGGAGGTAATCCCGTCCAATCTTGAGCCAATAGCGACCACCAGATCGCAAGCCTCGATTGCGGCCAGTTGGCTCTCGAACCGGTTGATCTCGAGATGACCAGCATAGCAAACGTGGCTATTAGCCATCACATCGAGGCGCCGGTAGGCGCTCATTACTGGTAGGCTTCCGGTCGCAGCGAAATCGGTCAATTCGGTGGATGCATTTTGGTTCGATATCATCTCTCCGGCGATGATCAAAGGGGCTTCCGCTGCATCGATTATTTTGGCTGCCTGATCAATCAGTTTGAGGTCAGGAGTATGAGGCGTTCTTGGTGTCGGCTCCGGTATTGCCGTGTGGGTCTCCATGGAGGATACGTCCCGAGGGATCTGAACGACGATTGGGCCCGGGCGTCCATCCGTTGAAAGACGAATCGCTTCGGCTGTGGCGTGGGGGATGTCGTCAGTGTTCTTCGGTGAAAGCACGGCCTTTGCCACTTCGCCAAAAAAAGCGTGTTGATTAATTTCTTGAAAGGATTCCCGGCCCATTGATTTCGCATTCACGTGTCCGACGAAGACGACCATTGGTGTTGAATCCTGCATGGCCGTATGAATGCCGATTGCGGCATTCGAGGATCCCGGACCTCGGCTTACGAAAACCGCGGCCGGACGACCTGTGAGCTTCCCATAAGCTTCTGCCATAAAGGCACCACCGCCTTCCTGCCGAACGGACACAACACGTATCTTATCGGCATTTTTTCGCATCCCTTCGAGGGCATAAAGGAAACTTTCGCCTGGTACCGTAAATGCGGTATCCACACCATGCGTGATCAAGGTCTCGACAACGGCTTCTCCGCCTTTCATGCACTCGCTCCTAGTTGGAAATATTAGCGCACCGCGGCCAGGGCGCATCGTTGACTAATATGAGTTTAGCCGCGGCTTCGGAAAGGGGCTGGGTGCTATACTTTCTCAGCGCTGTTGTTACGCTGTGTGCCAGCGAGGACTATCGTGAAAGCCCCGGCAGCGAGCACCATGGCGCTGGCTGTTATGAGACAGCCAGTTAGGCCCCAAAGTTGATATGAAAGGCCGGAAAAGAGACATCCGACGAGCCTGCCAGCGGCATTTGCCATGTAATAGAAGCCTACATTGAGGGCGACTTTCTCCGTATCTGAAAAAGAGAGGATGAGGTACGAATGAACCGATGAATTGATAGCAAAGATGATGCCGAACAATGCGAGGCCGACGACAATAGTCACTGATGGCGCGACATTGCTTTCAACTAAGGCCGCGATTGTAATTGGAATAGCAGCGAGGATGAAGGCCCACAACTGCGCGGCGCGGGATTCATTGGACCGGCCATCTTCCGAACGAGGGATGATCTTCGGCGCGATGGCTTGGACGCCGCCATAGCCGATAACCCAGCAGGCCATAAAAGTACCGACCTGCATAAAGCCCCAACCAATCACTTCATGCAAAAAGATTGGGACTCCGACCACAAACCAGACGTCGCGGGCACTGAACAAAAAGAAGCGAGCGGCAGATAATAGGTTTATAGCGCGGGTCTTCGATAGTATTTTCGTAAACTTCACCTTCGCCTTGGACTTGCCAATACCGCTCGGTAAAAGAGAAATCGATGTGACGAGAATAACGAAGAGACCAGCCGCCATCGCCCAGAGGGCTTGCTCAAAACCGAGACTCGTAAGTAAAGCCGTACCCATGAAGAAACCAATGCCTTTCAGGGCATTTTTCGAGCCGGTCAATAATGCGACCCATTTGAAAAGGGTGGAGTGAGCGTCGCTCGGTATCATCAGTTTGATCGCGCTTTTGGAACTCATCTTGGTTAAGTCTTTGGCAATGCCTGAGAGACCTTGTGCCGCGATGACAAACGTCACAGCCGACACCTTTCCCCACGTGGGGTCGAGCATCGAAAGCATCCAAAGGGCAAAGACCTGTATGCCAAGTCCGCTATATAATGTTAATTTCAGTCCAAAACGGGAGCCTATCCAACCAGCAAGCAAATTGGTAACAACACCGAAAAATTCGTAGAGCAGAAATAGGAAGGCGAGTTCTAGCGGTGTGTAACCCAGTGTGTGAAAGTGGAGTAAGACGAGCATGCGCAGCGCGCCGTCCGTCAAGGTAAAACCCCAATAAGCCGTTGTGACGACGAGATAGTGTTTAATGTCGACCATAATTTGCCGCGGTTTACTCCACTCTTGCCTGCGGAGTACTCAGACTTACGGCTACCTTGTTAGTCAATTCCGCCATTCTGCAAACATAGCCATATTCGTTGTCGTACCAGGCAAGTATCTTCAGCTGGGTGCCGTCTACGACCATGGTCGATAAACCATCCACAATAGACGACCGTTCGTCGTTTACAAAATCAGTTGAAACAAGGGGCCGTTCTTCATATCCGAGGATGCCTGCGAGCGCGCCTTCTGCAGCGGTCTTGATGAGTTCATTAACCTCTTCGGGTGTTGTCTCGCGGTCGACCTCGAAGACGCAATCTGTCAAAGATGAATTCAGCAGCGGAACCCGAATTGCCAATCCATTTAACTTACCCTGAAGTTCTGGATAAATGATGCCGATGGCAGTCGCGGACCCCGTCGAAGTCGGGATTAGGTTCATAAGTGAGGAGCGGGCACGCCGTAAATCTTTATGCGGTCCATCGACCACCATTTGAGTGTTAGTAACATCGTGAATAGTCGTAATGCTGCCGTGGCGGATACCAAGCCCTTCATGCACCACTTTGATCACCGGTGCGAGACAATTGGTCGTGCAACTCGCGGCTGTCAGCACAGCGTGTTTTTCTGGATTGTATAGGTTGTCGTTCACGCCCATGACAACATTCAAAACCTCTGGTTCCTTGACCGGAGCGGCAACGATGACTTTTTGGATGCCACGCGTGAAATACGGCGATAGCGTTTCCATCGATTTAAATTTGCCTGTACATTCAATTACCAAGTCTACGCCCTGCGCCGCCCAATCGACATCGCCTGGCGTAGCTGCTTCGGAAAAGCTAACCCTTTGGTCCCCAATACGAATGTTGTTACCGTCAACTGCAACGTCGACTGGCCAAGTACCGTGCACGCTATCGAATTTTAGAAGATGCGCTGCCGTTTCAATGCCACCTTTAATTTCATTGACATGGACGATTTCAAAGGCGCCACCGCCCCATAGGCCGCTTTGCTGGGTAAGGCTCTTAGGTTTAGATGGATCGAAGCCCCATGCGGCTCTCATCGTCAAGCGGCCCATTCGGCCAAAGCCGTTAATGCCAACGCGAATAGTCATCGGGTATATCCGTGTTTTGAAATAAGAAAGCGCCTATTATTCTTGCAGTCTGTTGCAGGATTATGAAATTCAGCTGCCTTTAAAGTTAGGACTTCGTTTTTCAACGAAAGCGGTAACGCCCTCTCGGAAATCGTGTCCAGCTGCACAATCGGCAAAAGCTTCTGCTTCCAACTGCAATTGATGTTCTAGCTGGTTATTAACGGAACCCCACATCAGTCGTTTTGCGTGACCGTAAGCGCGGGTAGGGCCTTGCGCAAGTCGTTGGGCAATTTTATTGGTTTCGGCATCAAGTTCTGCATCTGAGACCACCATATTAACCAACCCAGCATTGGCCATGGCTTGCGCGTTTAAACGGTCGCCGAGGAGGACCATCTCCATTGCCTTCTTAACACCAACCATGCGCGGTAGCGCATATGTTGCCGAACCATCGGGGCTAATGCCGATATGACAGTAGGCCAATGTAAAAAATGCATCTTCGGACGCTATTATTAGGTCACAGGCTGCGGCTAGGCTAACGCCAGCACCTGCGGCTGCACCGCGTACTGACGCGATAATAGGCTTCGGGAAACGTCGCATGGCAGAAATAAATCCATGCAAATCGTGGATCCGACGCAGAAAATGGCGGCGCAATTCATCGGGTTCCTGCTCCTTAGCCATCTGGGCAAAAGATTTTACATCACCTCCTGCCATGAAGTGCTCGCCGGCGCCCTTTATCACGACGCAGCGCACACTGTCGTCATTCTCGTGTTCGTCAAGAAACGTATGCATGTCGCTGCGCATTTCTAACGAAAGTGCGTTGCGGGCTTTGGGCCGGTTCATTGTCAGGGTGGCGACACCATCGGTGACATCAATGAGTAGGTCGGACATCTAAGCAATCCTTTCGGTATTGGTAACTGGGGGATTTTAGGTGTGAGATATGGATGCATCAATTTGTGCAATAATTTCCGGTTCCAGCGGGCCTTGGGTGGCTGCAGCGACACATTCTTGCAGTTCCGTTGTATTCTTGCACCCAAGTACAACCGTATCCACGCCTTCCATCGCAAGTGCATAGCGATGCGCGAGAGCTGCCGGTGTTGTGCCGAGTTTCTTGGCGAGCAAACGATAATCTGCTGCTAGGACGTAGTCGGTGACAACACCATGTTCCGCCGGCAATGCCCGGTCGATCGCATCTGTCAAAGCACCACCTTGGACTGGCCGAATGCCAAGAACGCCGGCCCCGACTGATTTCGTCTTCTTGATTATCTCACGTGCTCGGCTTGGCCCCGGGAAGTATTTCAGGTCCCCCGGCGAGTCGAGTAAATTGGCAATGCATTGAACTGCGGCCGGTTTATCATCAAGGTCTAAAGCCGCGATTAGACACTCTGGAACGCCGATGCCGGTAATCGACCAGGCTCCGATTTTGCCCTCGGCAACCAGTTTTTTGCAGGTAGGGATGAAATGTTCTTTATAAACGCGCCAGCGCGTCGCTGGGCGAGTGACGTAGACACTGGCATCGAAGTCGTGTGGAATGATGTTCGAGTGCAGGAAGAATAGATCGACCCTCTCGAGTCGTAATCGTTTTAAACTTTCGGTTAGCCCACGTCGGATATCCTGTTCGATCTTGTCTGGATTGGTTTCGCCCAGCCTATGTTTCGTGGAAACACGAACGCCGGCCGGCAGATTGCCATTGAATGCCGCACCGACAACCAATTCCGCTTCGCCGTTTCCGTAGCTGGGCGCCATATCTAAAAGTGTAATGCCGAGATCGATCGCTTTTTGAACAGTAGCAATGCATTCATCGCGGGTCGTTTTCCCCCAGAGTTGCCCAATGCCACCACCACCCAAAGAGAGCGCACTAACCGGCCATAGTTGGCCGAGTTGTCGCGTTTCCATTCTGTCCTCCATAGGATAGTCTTTCGCCCCAGAGGGCGGTTGAATACTCAACGGGAAATAGAATGAAACTGAGCGAAATCGAACAGGAAATGTTGGCGGGAAAGATGGGCGAGCCACGACGCCAGGCGGTGGAACATCAGCTACAGGTCGGTCGCTTCTTCGATGCCGAGGACACGGTCGAAATAGGACACGTGCATATTATGGCGGATACGGAGGCCTTGGGTGAAGCCGGTGTGCGTTTTTTAGAAGAAACAGCGTCCTATCCGAAAAAAGACCGCTGCGTCCGCGTGCCGACAGTCACCGACCCGCGTGGGGCTGATTTTAATTCTTTTAAGCGCATTCGGCATGATGAACGGTTTATTGGTCTTGAGCGGCGTGCTGTCAACGCCCTCCGTCTCCTCGACGTAATGATGACCGATACCTGTATTAACTATCAGGTGTTTATGCCGCCAGTCTTTGGAGAGCATGTTGCTTTCGGTGACACAGGATCAAGCATTTATACAAATAGTGTACTCGGGGCGCGTACTAATTTTGAAGGGGGACCGTCTGCGTTAGCGGCGGCCTTAACGGGCCATACGCCGCGCTACGGATATCATCTCGACGCGTGCCGCCGCGGTACGACGCTATTCCAGATTGCAGCACAGCCAACAACATACAGCGATTGGGGAGTGCTTGGCGGCCTTGTTGGACGGGAGATGCAATCCTATTGGGAGGTACCGGTAATTGATGGAATTGAATCGATGCCGACTTCTGATGAACTCAAACATTTCGGCGCTGCACTTGCATCTTTTGGCTCAACACCGCTATTTCATATGGTTGGCGTGACGCCTGAGGCGCGAGACTTAAGAGATGTGGTCGACGGTACACCGCCTACCGCTCGTTTGTTGGATCAAGCAGCTGTCAAAGGGTTTTACGGCAGATATTTACCGAACGACGATGTGCTTCATGTCGTGGTTTTTGCAGCACCGCAACTGTCTCTCGATGAGATGCGGCGGCTTGGCCATCTGCTTGATCACCAGCGTGTCTCAGAGAAGGTCGCATTGATTGCCTGCACGGCGCCAGCGGTTAAGGAGTCTTGTGATAGGATGGGTATCACCGCTCAGATCGAGGATGCAGGCGGTATCGTTCTCGAAGGAGTTTGTTTTTATAATATGCACGCGCGCGAGATTGGAGAAGCGAACGGATGGCGGCGGCTGATGAGTAATTCGGCTAAGATCGTAAATATTCTTGGTGGGTACGGTTATGAACCGGTGTTGTCTTCTATGGAGAATTGCGTCGCATCTGCTGTTGCAGGGAGAATCGTCCAATGAGCGTACGTGTGATCAAGGGACATATCGGCATAGGTGCTACCGTGACCGGCGAGGCGCTTGTTGCGCAGGATAATTTTAGTGCACGATATGATTTAGATCGCATTAATGGCACATTTTCACGAGAAAGCCATGCGCTATATGGGCAGAGTTATGACGGTAAGGTGTTGGTGCTCAATATAGCAAAAGGCGGCGTGGCAACAGCTTGGATGCTTCGCGCGATGATGGAGACAGGTGTGGCCCCGCTTGCGCTTTTGCTTAATTACGCCAACCCAATTATGGCACAGGGCGCAGCCTTTGCTGATTTCCCGATGATTGACCGTTTTGAAATGGACATCACCCAAATAATTCATACCGGCGATAGGGTAACAGTCAATCCCGCTGAGGGGTCGGTATCAGTGCACTCCACTTAAATATCAGTGCTAAGGTTCTAAATAGCAGTTCGATGAGCCAAGTGAGAATCAATGAAGTGTATACCTTGAATTTTTTGGCATTTGCGTTATAAGTGACTCGATACGTTTCGCAGATGGTTAGAGATATCTAATAACCCATGCTTGGGTTTGCTTGGTTTCCCCTGACATTGTGAGCGTTGGCACGCCGGAAATATGAGAGTGATCTCATGACCGGAATTTACATTGTTAGAGGTAAAGATTATGGCGACTGGTACAGTAAAGTGGTTCAACCCGACCAAAGGTTATGGGTTCATCGAGCCGGATGATGGTGGCAAAGACGCGTTCGTGCACATATCAGCGGTCGAGCGTGCGGGCCTGAATGGATTAAATGAAGGTCAGAAGGTTTCTTTTGATTTGGAGCCGGGCCGCAACGGTAAGTCTTCGGCAGAGAATTTGAAGCTCGCAGACTAGAAACGTTCTAAGTTACAAAAAAGCCCCGGGTGGTTATTTCTCACGCGGGGCTTTTTCTTTTTGAGGGCATAGTTCTATACAACGCCAGCGTCTCGTAGGCTCGAAACTTGCTCGTCGTCGTACCCGAGTTCTGTTAGTATTTCTTTCGTATGGGCGCCACATTCGGCAGTCCCGGCAACAAGCCTGTTCGGTGTTCGGCTCATGTGTATGGCTTGTCCGATCAGCGTGACTTCGCCAAGTGAATCCGAGGGTACTGATTGCGCAATCCCAATATGCTGCACCTGAGCGTCAGCGAACGTTTCCGCCAATGTATAGATTGGACCGCACGGCACACCGGTCTCGTTCATTACTTCGATCCAATCCATCGATTTCTTTTGGCTAGTTGCAGCATCAATTTCAGCGTTTAGGTTTTCCCGGTTTTTTGCGCGGTCCGTTGCGGTTCCATAGTCGGGGTGGTTGATCAGGTCTTCGCGCCCGATAGCCGTGCAAAATTTCTTCCACATCCCTGGTGTTGGGGCGATCGTGAAATAGCCGTCTGAGGATTTGAAGACGCCCATTGGAGAATTGGTTGGATGGTTATTGCCGACCTGACCGGGAAGTTCCTTTTTCATGGTCCAGCGTGCGGCTTGGAAGTCTAGTAAAAAGATCATCGCTTCAATGAGTGACGTGTGGACCCATTGGCCTTCGCCTGACGTTTCACGTTCGATAAGCGCCATGCAAACGCCGTTGGCGAGCAGCAAGCCGGCCGTGACGTCGGAGATCGCTGCTCCGGATCGCATTGGCCCGCGTCCTGGTTCACCTGTGACCCACATATGGCCGCCCATCCCTTGTATGATTGGATCGACGCCGGGTCTATCGCGGTAGGGTCCCGATTGGCCAAAACCTGAAATGCTACCGTAGATGATGCGGGGGTTAATCGCCTTAATTGTATCGTAATCAATCCCAAGCCGGTTTTTAACTTCCGGACGGTAATTTTCAATAATAACGTCTGCGTTTGCTGCTAACTTCTTAAATATTTCAATGCCTTTTGGCTCCTTTAGATTAAGTGACAACGAGCGCTTGTTGCGATGCAGATTTTGAAAGTCCGGGGAATGGCGTTCCGCAAAATCAGAAGGCCCGCCGGTGTCAGGTAATTCAATTTTGATAACTGAAGCACCCCAATCTGCCAGTTGCTTGACTGCCGTTGGCCCAGCGCGCGCGCGCGTGAGATCAAGGACTTTGTATTTTGATAATACTGTTGATGCGGGTTCGAGCGTCATGGCGCTATCCTCTTTGAACTCTTTTGATTAGCTGGCGAGAAGGTTAGCCAGTTCTTCGCCGTGGGTTAACATTGGGTAGTGACCCGCATCCATTTCGATCCACTGGGCATTCAGGGCTTCTGCTGTGCGGCGTTGGTGGTCCTCTGGTGGGTTTTCACTGTGGATACAGTAGATAACGGCACTGTTTGGCCAGTTATATGACCAAAACGTTTTCAATTCATTAGGGGTTACGTCCGATAAACCGTTTGGGTGCGGTGTCGCACGCTTCAGGGTCCAATCCTTTTGTGTCCCCTCGAGTTCTGCAAAAAGCCGGTTTGCAAGGTCATTCTGGGTAGGCCCACGTGCAAACTCCGTCATTTCATAGGGATCGGCATTGCCGCGCTGTACGATGTCCTTCGTGCTTTCACCCGACTTCGGCACTAGGGCGTCGACGAAGATGAGACGGCTAATCCTGCTTTTTGCGAGCTCGGCCGTCTTTGCCGCGATCATGCCGCCAGAACTGGTGCCGACCAAGACGATGTCGTTCAGGTCCTCATAGCGTAGTAATTCGGCCATCTCCTGCCCGGCACTTGTCACGGTGAGCCCGGCACGAAGGGCATGCTTCCGTTCGGCACAGCCTTCCATTGTGGGCGCGTAGACCGTATGGCCTTTCGCGCGCAAGGCCTCTGCTGTTGGCCGCCAAATCCAGCCACCTTGAAAGGATCCGTGGATCAATAAAAACGTTGTCATGACGCCCCCCGCGAATTTTGCTGTAAAGAGAGTTAGACCGCTTTTCCAAAATCAAAAATCGGGACGTGAATGTCTAGCGTTCTATACGAACTTCGATGGCGGCACTGGCGACTACTACAATGTCGCCGGCGATCTCGTCCTCTACATCTAGCCCGCCTTTAACGGTTTGCACGGAAACTTTCCCGACCGGGAGAGCGGCTTTCACCTGTTGGGTATTAACCTCTTCAGGTTTCTGCACGCCGATGGTTACGTCGACCTGCAGCGTGTCCTTATCGATGTTAAGCGCGCGGATAAAGGTCAGAGATGAGTGATGCAATGCATCCTCTACAGCGCGGATGGCCGCTTTCGTGTAGTCTCCGCCATGGAGGTCGTTTCCGGTGCCCATCTCTAGGATCGCACGATGTAAAGCCATGACTATTCTCCCTCCGCCAGATCGAGATAGACAACAGCAGCGGCATGGGCGATTAGTGTATTATCGGTGCCGGTGTCATTCGGAATTTTGAGGCCACCTTCCACCACCTCGCAGGTGCCCGTTCCATGCGGCAGAATGTCGATAACCTTTTTGGCGTCTACTTTTTCCGGGTTTGGGACTCCAATTTTAACCTCGACCCTCATTGCGTCGGTATCCTGCCCAATGGCATTGGCTATGCTGAGCGAGTTGTGCCATAGCGCATCGCGCAATGCGCGCACCGCTGCCTTTGTGGGTTCGGTACCCCGAATATCGGTTCCCATACCGATCTCTATAACCATCCTCGTCCAAGCCATCCATAATCTCCATCATTCTATAACGTTAAGGATGTCGACCTTGGTAGAGCGAGGACAAGGGTATCTTCGGATTTTGGCCGCGTGATTTGAAGCGACGACCGTGCCCGCTATTATTACTCGTATTACTTTCAGCTTGAGGCCTCTGTGTATCCCCGAATTCTCACGTCCGACGATATCGAAGCGCTAGCGTTGGGCGCTTGGATTCTTGGTACTGGTGGTGGTGGGACACCGTACCACCGGCTTCTCAATATGCGGGAGCTTTATAGGGAGGGTCACGAAGTCACACTGATTGATCCGATGAGCTTGCCTGACAGTGCACTGGTAGCTGTGCTCTCCAATATGGGCGCACCATTGGTAGGTCAAGAACGGTTGGCCGACCCGGCATTTGCGACAAAGCCCCTGCACGCTATGGAGGCCTACCTCGGACGGAAGTTTGATGCAGTGATGCCGCTTGAAATCGGGGGTGGCAATGGTGTTCACCCGCTGATGGTGGCAGCGCTGACCGGCTATCCTGTAGTTGATGCGGACACGATGGGCCGAGCTTATCCGGAAGCGCAGATGACTAGCGTCGCTGTGGCGGGTCTCCAATGTTATCCGCTGGCGCTCGCTGATATCCGCGATAATGAAGTAATTATTCCGCGAGCGGCCAGCTGGAAATGGATGGAACGGATTAGCCGGAAGGCCTGTGCCGAGGTGGGCTCGATCGCTGCGACCTGCAAGGCACCGCGTACCGGGCGCGAAGTGAAAGATCACGCAATCCACTACACTACGACAAAAGCCATCGATCTGGGCGTCGCCGTGATGGAAGCGCGGCGTGTCCACGCAGACCCTGTCGAAGCCATCGTTGAAATTGGTGGCGGACTTCGGCTGTTTGATGGCAAGGTCGTCGATGTAGAGCGGCGCGCGACCGAAGGTTTTCTGCGGGGCCAGGCGCGGATCGAAGGGCTTGATGGTAACGTGAACGAGACGTTCACTGTGCATTTCCAGAATGAGTTTTCGGTGGGTTACAGAGATGCCAAACCTATCGTGATGACGCCGGATCTAATCTGCGTTGTCGACAGGGTTAGTGGCGATGGAATTGGTACCGATGTGATCCGGTATGGCCAACGGGTTACCGTTTTGGCGCTGCCAAGCCCGAATGTGTTTCTTAGCCCGAAAGGTCTCGCCAATGTTGGCCCGCGCGCCTTCGGCTTTGATCTTGAGTTTAAATCCGTCTTTGATGGCCAATTGCCATGATCCGGATCGGCATTGATGTAGGCGGCACTAATACGGATGCGGTATTGATCGACGGTAGTAGGGTGCTTGGCGGCAAGAAAACACCGACAACTGATGATGTAACCTCGGGGATCACAAAAGCGCTGCGCGACTTGGTTGCAGCCCATGGCGATCAAGTGAGGGAAGTCGTAGCCGTGATGATTGGGACGACGCATTTTGTCAATGCGGTGGTGCAACGTCGTCATCTTAACCGGGCGGCAGCACTCCGCATTTGTTTGCCGGCTTGCGCCAGTTTACGACCGATGGTTGATTGGCCGGAAGACCTTGCAGCACTTGTTAATGGTGGTGTGTATTTGATTGAAGGTGGGCACGAATACAATGGCCAGCCGATCGTGTCGCTTGACGAAAAGGCCATCGTGGAAGCGGCCCGAAGTATAAGGGCCGATGGCATCGATGCGGTCGGTGTTACGTCTGTTTTCTCGCCCCTCACTGCTGAATTCGAGGAACGAGCTGCCGAAATTCTTATGAGCGAAGTGCCGAATCTGCGAATTACTCTGTCGAGCAAATTGGGCCGGATCGGCCTTCTCGAACGGGAGAATGTTACCCTTTTGAATGCGAGCCTTGCCGATCTTGCCGACCTCACCATTTCGGCTTTTGAAGACGCGCTTAAGGAGTGTGGGCTTACAGCCCCACTCTACATCACGCAGAATGACGGTACGGTTGCTTCCGTCGATGTTGCGCGGCGTGAGCCAGTTTTGAGTTTTGCGTCGGGCCCGACTAATAGCATGCGGGGTGCAGCGTTCCTCGCTGGTATTGAGAATGCGATGGTCCTCGATATTGGTGGTACTACAAGTGATGTCGGATGCCTTGTTGGCAAGTTTCCACGTGAGGCTAACAATATTGTTGAAATTGGAGGTGTGCGGACCCTTTTCCGGATGCCGGACGTCACGTCAATCGCCCTTGGCGGTGGCACAATTGTCAATGCTAAAACGGGGCAAATTGGCCCTACGAGCGTTGGTTATAATTTAACTGAAGCAGCCCTCGTCTTTGGTGGGAATACGATCACTTTAACGGACATTGCCGTGGCAGCCGGCCTGGCGGAGATTGGCGACCGACGTGCGGTGCGACATTTGGATTACGAACTGGTTCAGAATACAATCGAAGAAGTAGAGCGGCGCATATTCGAAAGTGTAGATCGCATGAAGCCGAACGCTAATTTACAGCCACTTCTTACGGTCGGCGGCGGCGCAGTCCTTGCACCCGAAGAAATGAATGGTATTTCAGAAGTCGTCTGCGTGCCTCACCATGGTGTCGCTAATGCTGTAGGCGCAGCTATGGCGCAGGTAAGTGGAGAAGTGGACCATGTTTTCCGGGACGTGCCCCGCGACGAACTTTTGTTGGAAGCCGAGCGTATGGCGCGTGATAGAGCGATTTTTGCTGGCGCTGACCCTTCGACGCTTGAAGTGGTCGACGTTGAAGACCTGCCTCTTGCATATCTGCCTGGTAATGCTGTCAGGGCTCGGGTGCGGGTCGTTGGTGAGATCGCCGTATTGGCTACAAGATAGCCTAGATGGAATCGGATGTTTAGCATTTCGATTTTGCTAATTTGCGTTTAAAGAGTTGTTGTGTTTCAGCAAAATTTCGGCGGAATAAAAAATACAATGAAATTTTCATACATTAGTCGGTATGGGGTTTGTTTTCAGACCGATAAGACTTAACGGATATTGCCATGACAACAATCTCTATTAAGCCACTTTCCAGCGCCATCGGGGCGGTGATTTCTGGCGTCGATCTTGGCAAAAATTTGAGTGCAAACGTAATTGCAGAGATTCGCCAAGCTTTACTGGATTACTGCGTCATCTTCTTTCGTGATCAGGAGATTAGCATCGAACAGCACAAATGCCTGGCAAGGCGGTTTGGCGAAATCTTTATTCACCCCAACTTTAATACGGGCGACCATGACCCGGAAGTAGTGACCATCCATCGGAAGCCAACGGACGAGTTGATCGTCGGCGAGGATTGGCACACTGACACAACGATGATGGCAGAGCCGCCGATGGGTGCCTTACTTTATGCCCTTGATGTGCCAGATTATGGTGGAGATACGCTCTTTGCCAATCAGTATCTCGCTTATGAAAGCCTCTCCGAAGGCATGAAGGCATTGCTTGGCGAAATGCGTTGCATTCATACCGACCGTAAGGTTGCTGGTCCGGGTTCGCGGGTAGCTAAATTCAAACGGTCCACCGCTGTCCGCCTCGACGATGCATGGCGAGAGACGAAGAACAGCCATCCCGTGATTCGCACTCATCCGGAAACAGGCCGGAAATGTCTTTTTGTCAATCATTCCTATTCAGTTGCATTTGAGGGGATGACGGAGCAAGAGAGTGCACCACTTCTCGATTGGCTCATGGAGTGGGGCCACCGCCCGGAAATTACTTGCCGCTTTCGCTGGGAGAAAGGATCGCTTGCGTTCTGGGATAACAGGTGCGTCAAGCATATTGCCGTCCACGATGTCCGTCATGCGGAGCGTCTGATGCGGCGTATCCAAATTGCCGGAAGCCCTGTCGTTTAAAGCAATTCGAAACACTTAATTCCGTGATTGAACTGGACTAACGCAACTTTTTGGAAGGCCTAGGATCATGCTAAAAATTTATCATTCCCCTGGAACCCGCGGGTTTCGTGTTATTTGGGCCTGCGAAGAGTTAGGCGTGCCGTATGAGATCGAGCCAGTCGATTTTTCGGCGGAAAATCGTGCACGTCCGGAATGGCGAGCGATGAATTCAACGGGTAAAGTGCCCGTTATGAAAGATGGTGAAATGAAGATGTTCGAGTCCTGCGCAATGATGCAATATGTGCTCGACCGCTATGGCGATGGCAAACTTCAGCCTCTGAAGAATGATTCGGTCTATGCGCATTACCTGCAATGGTGTTGGTTTGCTGAAGCGACCTTCGCACGCCCGCTTGGTGAAATTGTGAATCACCGTCGTGAGTTTAATCCAGAACTCGACGATGTTGTTGCAGAGATGAAAAGCCGTGCGACCTCGGCTCTTAAAGCTATCGATGTCGCAGTTGCGGACCGGCCTTACCTCTTAGGTGATACGATGAGTGCTGCGGATCTCAGCATCTGCTATACAATGCGTGGATATTGCCGAATGGTTACGGCGGATTTGCCAAGTTATGCGCAAGGTTTATTCGACCGGGTAACTGCAATTCCGTCCTATGAGCGGACGGTTGCGGCAGACGCCAAAACCGCGGTGCGGTTGGGGAAATAAATTTTTCTGCTTCCACCCTCTTTATTTTATTGCCAAACAATCTCAAAGTTGCTGGTCGCCACTGCAGCGGAAATATTACCTCACTTGTTCCTAAGAGATGAAATCGTGACGTTATTCCATCCTTAAATTTATTGGCGCAAACAATATTAGTATGTCATGCAAGCTGCATTAATAATTCCACCAGTAAGCGACGCTGCACCTAACCAAATGCCACTCGCGATTTCTCCATTTTCAATTTTATCGGAAATTTTGGGAACAATAGAGCGGGCTAAATAGAAAACTATTATCTGTGTTATTAGTGCGATAATACCCCATACTACACAGCTTAGTAGGCTTGATGAATGAGCAATGATGATCGCTATAGGTAAAGAAAATCCCATTAAGCTGCCAGAGAGTGCGATTGCGGCAGACGAATTGTTTTCTTTTATGAGTTTAATTTCAGCATGAGGCGTTATTGCGATGTATATTCCTATATAAATTGCTATCAAAATTGCTGCGGTGCAAAAATATTTTATGAAGGAAATTAAATCCGATACATTGAAGCCATAGATTGATGGATCGAGAGTTTCCATTTAATCAGAAATCCTTTGAAATTTGCCCATACGATAGTACCAAAGTTGGTGGGTAAGATCCATCCAATATGAAATGTAAGTATAATTTTATCGTTAGAATTTTTAGGATGAATCTCTTATGGATTTGAAACTTTATTCTCGCTATCGCAACTCGGCTGGTCAGCGAGTTAGAACCGCGTTGAATATTAAAAATATTCCTTATGAGTATATCGTGGTCGAGACAGTTGGCATTGACAGTTTAGTTCCGCAAGCTGGTAAATCTATAAGTAAAGAAGACTATCATTTGATAAATCCTCAGGGATTAATGCCAACCCTAGTTATAAATGGCGAGCGTGTTGTGCAATCTTCTGCCCTAGTTGAATTTATTGAGGATGCATTTGAAGGCCCGTCTCTATTCCCCAAAGACTTAATTGCCCGTGCCAGATCGCGTGCATTTAGTCAGGTTATTGCGTGCGAGATGCATGCGGTTGGGGTCCGCCGTATAAGGCGCAACCTAATGGAAAAGCATGGCTTTTCCAAAGAGGAGTTGAGGCTTTGGTACGAAAACTGGTTACATCATGGGTATAAAACTCTAGAGACGCTTATGACGCAGCGTACTGAGCAAACGCCCTTTTGTTATGATGATAAACCAACCATAGGTGATATTTATCTTGTTCCCCAACTATATAATTCGCGTTTGTTTGAAATCGATTTATCTCCATATCCAACATTATGTGACATTGACCAACGTTGTCAGGAAATCCCTGCTTTTGAAAAGGCGATGCCTTATAATCAGCCTGACTATCCGGAAAGCCCGGAGGGATTTGTTTAGTCAGTGACGCGTTGCTGCCTTTACTGTGACCAACAGAACAGACCAGAGGCGATCGCCTCTCTTGCGGATCCTAAGGATTTGTTTTCCAACACTTGCGGCTGTCAAAAGGTCTTGCTCTTGTCTCGGGACTGCGATTCTTCATGATGGTCTGTTATTCAGCCATCCCTTGCGTACCAGATCTTGTAAATTATTCAATAAATAGGCTGAACGTGCGGATAGTCCTGTTACGGTGTTCAATCACCTAAATAGTTACCCTTAGCAGATAGGTTATTCGTTATATTCACCAGTTAATGGTTAAAGGCAGATCGCTTTAAGGAAAAGTGACGCGATTAATTCGAAGAGCAGATCAATTCAATCATTCCACCAGCGGTCATCAATGTTGAAGCGTGTCCACTGCTCCCGCGGAACTAAGCTGTTGTGGCCTAACATTTGTAACGCGGGATCTTCATCGAGGATAAGGCGCTCACGCAAAGCCAAAAGCAGTTTGGCTGCAGATGTCTCACCCCAGAACCAATCAGCGAGTTGTTTGCTGCTGATTGAATCTCCGTGTGGCTGGCCAGCCGCGGCCTCAAAGTAAAATGCCCGCAAATCTTCAACGGCGAGTTTCAACATGGCGGCTGGCGTTTGATCATTTACGACGTCCTCTGGCGGAGACGAAGTCAACCACCTAGATAGAGCACGAGCAACCTCTTCTATTCCCAGTCCTGTCACACCGACGGTAGTGCGCTGGCGCCGCTTACGGGCGAGGTCATACCAAGGAAACAATTCGATGATTTCACGGTTTACCGCCATTTCTAACGTTTCGTCTTCAATGTTAGAAGCATCAAACTGTACTGGACAGACAAGTCCCCCCATATCCTTGGACCCACTACTCGGCGCATCTTCTGGGTAATCTACAAGCACTGGACCCTCAGAACTATCGAACAAATCTATCAGTTTCTGCAAAACGCGAGTTTGAAAAGCTGCGTTGTGGGGAACACCAAACGGGCGCCCAAGTTCGAACGGTACCCAAAGCGCCCTAGGCGGATGAATTCTTTCGCTGTGCAGTCGGATCAGACTTATCCCTGCTGTCGCAAAACCGGCGCGTTCTAGATAGTGGCTGAGCCCGCCCACGGCGCGCGTGCAAGCTGGTCAAATTGGCACTAACAGAACTGAATCGACATGATCTTTCTTGAGAACATCAGCAAGTTGATTAGCAGCATACTCTAATTTATCTGGGTGCGTTGCCCCCATGAATGAGTAATGAAAGGCGGCGGCCGAGCCGATCTTGCCATCTGCAACAAACTCATTAAGCCGGTCAATTGGCAACGCAACATTGTGATCTTTTTGAAAGCCGCTTCGGTCAAAATTGATTGAAATGTGGCTCATTACGAGATCCGCAGACGAAGCATTACTCGGTAAAATTCGGTAGTCTGTCGAATTAACTGAAAAAGGTCTGTCCCCCCGTAGTTGCAGGCCTGCAGTGGAGATAATCGCGACGCGCGCTTTAGCGATGGGTTTAGGCACTACCCAAGGTGTGTAAGTAAACTCGGGCATCGGCATCGACTCGTAGAAGTCGCGACCAATTTCGTCGAAGTCACTTAATTTTGCCATCGTGTTCGGCTCCTTACGTCCCGAATTCTGCTCACACCGGCCAAAGACAGCAAGATACAAACCTATGAATTTGCGCGTTTCTGGTTTAAATCGTCGCCCAAATTAACAATCATCCCATTCGAAGCCTCAGCAACCACTACATCCATAAAAATTAAATTCGTGTTTAAATTATTAAACATGATGAGCGTACAAGGGCTCGAACTTTGGAACTCTTATTTCCAAAGTCAGCGGAATTGCTAACTGAGCTATACGCTCCGTTCAAATTTAAAAGCGAGGATGCAGAAAACCCGGACGGTTAACGATGGTTCTTGTATTTGATCGTATGCTTACGATAGGGGCGGCTTATTCCAATCTTCTTTGAAGATGGGTTTACGTTTTTCTTTAAAGGCGCGCCCGCCTTCCTGTTGATCTTCACCACGGCTAATCGAGAGTAGTTCGCGTTGGGCCAGGGCACTTTGTTCGGATGGTCCGCGGTTGATGACTGTGTCGCGCACGAAGCGTTTGACGGTGCGCACCACCATTGGGGCGCTATTTCTCATTATCTCGGCATATTCCATTGCTGCGTTTACTTGCTCGCCAACCGGCACGACTTTATTCACCATGCCAACTTCATAGGCGCGCGCGGCGCTAAAATGTTTGCCGGTTAGCATGAACTCCATGGCGACCTTATGGGGTAGCCGGGCTGCAAGGCCGGCAATCAAACCTCCACAGAAACCAATCTGGGCTTCCGGATAAAAGAAATCGGCGCTTTCAGAGGCGACGGCAAAATCGCAGAATTGAACTAGGCAGAAGGCTCCGCCGACGCAATAACCCGAGACTGCAGCCACCAGCGGTTTGTCGACATCAACTCCAACACCGGGCATGCATTCCCAGAGTTGGGGGTCGCGCGGCGGATCCCGTAAATCCGCCCCTACTGAGAAAGCACGGTCGCCTGTCGCGGTGACTATCGCACACATGTCGTTGCTTGCCTGGAGGCGCAACATTGCATCGCGAAGCTGTGCGACGACACCGTTCGATAATGCATTTAGTTTGTCCGGCCGATTGATCGTGATCGTCGCGATCTGATTTTTGGATGTGTAGGTGACAAGGTTTTCGGTGTTCGAGGTGTCAGGCATAATATTCGTCCGTCTAGAAATTGATTTTTGAACTGAATAGTAGATAGAGCGGAATCAGGATTCGGCACGCATTTCCGCCCGCTGCGACAGGCCTTACGTATTTGAAACTTCACCATGGCGGCTAATAAGCATATCCCGGTGTATAGAGACGTTCATAACTAGTCCAAAGCCGATCAAAACAGTCATCATGGCGGTGCCGCCGTAAGAGATGAGTGGAAGCGGGACACCAACGACAGGTGTAAGGCCAGTGACCATCGCAATATTAACGAAGAAGTAGAGGAAAAACATAGTCGCGATACCCATACAAACGAGCCGTCCGAAATGATTGCGTGAGCGCATTGCAATGGCGAAGGTGTAGGCCACCACTATTGTGTAAAGCGCCAAAAGTAATATCCCGCCAATCAAACCGAACTCTTCTGCGTACATGGTAAAGATAAAGTCCGTCTGCATCTCGGGCAGGAAAGAGAGGTGGCTTTGCGTTCCTTTCAGGAAGCCTTTGCCCGATACGCCGCCCGAGCCAAGAGCTATAAATGACTGCAACGCATGATAACCAGCGCCAAGGGGATCACTCTCAGGTGAGAGGAAAGTCATGATCCTCTTTTTCTGGTAGACATGCAGCATTGACCAAATGACTGGAATTGCGGACAAGCAGGTTAAGCCCACCAAGACAAATTTCCACATACGTACACCGGCGAGGAAAAACATCGCGCCGCTTCCCATGAGTAATAAAAGGGAAGTCCCAAGATCTGGTTGGCGCATTACCAAGGCTATAGGTGCAGCTACCAAAAGAGTGGGTAAAACGAGGTAGGTCGGGCGTGCAACTTCGTCTAAGCTCAATCCATGGAAATAACGTGCTAATGCCAGTACTAATGCGATTTTCATTAATTCTGACGGCTGTAGGTGAAACACTTTGAGGTCGATCCATCTCTGTGCACCCATGCCCACGGTACCGACAGCCTCTACGGCAATCAACATGATCAAGGAACCGGCATAGAATAAATATGCATATTTGAGCCAAATTCGGATATCCGTCAACGCAATCGCCAACATGATACACATTCCGAGCCCAAATCGAAGCATTTGCCGCTCCGCCCAGGGCGAATAGCTGCCATTACCAGCTGAATATAGCATCATGAAGCCGACGCTTGCGAGTGCGCAGATCAGAAGAATGAGAAACCAGTTCAAATGCCAAAGTCGCTGGCCGAGTGTCATAACAGCCGGATTAATAGTGTCACGGCTGATCATTAAGATGCTCCGCGTTTCGCTAATTGACTGGGCGCGTATAGGCGCTGAACTTCCTTTAGTACATCGTGGGCGATCGGAGCGGCAGTCCTCGAACCGCCGCCGCTGTGTTCGACTACGACAGACACTGCATAGCGCGGTTGATCAACCGGAGCGTATCCGACGAACAACGAATGGTCGCGCTCACGCCATGGCTTTTCTTTGTTCTTTTTAACCCCGCTTTCACGTTCGATCATCGTAATTCGACGAACCTGAGCCGTTCCAGTTTTACCGCCAGCGACGCGGCCCGGTTCAGAAATGCGGGACCTATAGGCGGTGCCGCGTGGATGGTTCATAGCTTCGTCAAGTGAATGCATCAGTATTTGCCGCGACCGGGCTGAAATACCAACCGGCGGAAAATCTGCGGCATTTGCTCTGTCGCTGCCCTCATCGATTGCATCGCGCGTGAGCTTTGGCATCACCGCGTACCCGCCGTTGACGCAACGGGCCGTCATAACGGCGAGCTGAAGAGGTGTAGTCAACACGTAACCCTGACCAATTGCGGCAACCAAGGTTTCTCCCTTGAGCCAGGATTTTCCAAAGTGCTTTTGTTTCCAAGCCCGAGTTGGGATTAAGCCATTCTTCTCACCGGGCAGCTCGAGGTCTAAAGTTTCTCCCAGGCCCAGTTTTCGTGCGGTTTGCGCGATGCGATCGACGCCAAGTTTTAGTGCGAGCTCATAGAAATACACGTCGCAGGATTCACGCATCGCATCAATCATCGATACCAAACCGTGTCCGTGCTTGTGCCAACAGTGGAAACGCTGGCTGCCGAGTTCGCTAAAGCCGGTGCAGAAAACATTATGATCAGGAGAAATACCATGTTCTAGTGCGGCTAGCATAACAGCGATTTTGTAAGTAGAGCCGGGAGCGTACTGTCCGGAAATAGCCTTGTTGTTTAGCGGTGCATCCGAGTTTTCTGCAAGTGCATTCCATGCTTTTGCGTCGAGGCCAAGATTAAAACCGTTGGGGTCAAAGGCAGGGACTGACACCATCGATAAAATTTCACCCGAGCGAACGTCAATGACGACAACCGACGCGCGCCTATAGCGAGCGATCCGCTCGGTGATAAATTTTTGTAAGTTTAAGCTCAGGGTAAGAACCACACGTTGCCCGGGTCTGCCCTCGGTTCGTTTAAGCTCCTTGATGATTCGGCCTACGGCGTTAACTTCGACTTGACTGCTACCTGCCGTGCCCCGAAGCTCCAGTTCATGTTGGCGTTCGATGCCGTTTTTGCCGATCCGGTAACCGGGCAATTCAAGCAAAGGGTCGCCGGTTAAATCCTTTTCGGAAACTGCGGATACGTACCCCACCACATGTGCGGCGACTTTACCGTTGGGGTAATAACGCGACTGGCCAACATCAATGCTGATTCCCGGTAAATCTGGGGCATTGACCTCTATCCGACTCACTTCGTCCCATTCCAAGTTTTCACGAACAGTAATCGGCATGAAGGCTCGACGGCGGCGGGCCTCCTTCAGAACGTTGCGACGATCATACTCACTGATCTCTACGATGGTTTTTAAGCGCGCTAATGATTCTTCGACGTTGAGCGCCTGCTCTGGCACCATAACGACACGGTAGTTCTGGATGTTCACGGCGAGCGGCGCGCCGTACCGGTCAACGATATGACCGCGCGGCGGTACCAAGAGCCGTAAGTTGATTCGATTCTCATCAGCCAACATCTTATAACGCTTAGATTCAACGACCTGCAGATAATACAAGCGGCCGCATAGACCTCCTAAGAGGAGGAGTTTGGCAATTCCCAGCACAGCCGCCCGTCGACCAAAAGCTTTGTAGCGCAGTTTTTCCAGCTGCATTTCTATTTAATCTCCAGCAGGAAGAGTGCGGTGTATCTGGAAAAACAGCCAACCTAAGATTGGATAGGCAGCGATATTCATCGCGCATTCAAATAAAGCGGGATCCGGCGATATTAACCTTCCTAAGAAAATGCAGGCTACACTCCACTGAATGATGCCCACGCCGACCGACACCATCATAAAGCCCCACCATACGACAAGGAAGGATTTACCATAAAAGAAACGGGCTTGTGAAACGGCGACGGCAAATACTAAGATGAGTGATCCGGCGCTCAGTCCAATTGGACCGCCCGAGAGAAAATCTTGAAACAAGCCAAGAATAAATACTGCAATCGCGGGCATCAGTGAAGGTCGGTGTAGTGCCCAATAATAAACGGCCATGAGCACTAGGTCCGGTGAGATGGTTGCATATCCCGGTAGATGCAGCGGAACCAGATTGACGATTACAAGGGCAAGTGCAACCAGAAATGGTGTGAACTTGCGTGCGGCAATGTCCAGGCTTTGCCAGACCGCCGTCCTCATTATGGAGTGCCGAATCTCTGTGATTGGGATGTTTGCTTTTCGCTTATAATCCCGTTAAGACCAAAGTCCACCAGGCGGACATATTCTAATTGATCTGGGCTTGAGAACGGCTCGATTCGGATGCCAGCATCTCCAATTTCAGTTACCGTCCCTATGGCGATACCGGTTGGAAACATACCTCCATGGCCGGATGTCGCGATACGTGAACCGATTCCGATTTCAATATTTGCGGAAAAAAATGTTAGGCGTGGCCGGCGTGTATTGTCGCCGGTCAGCATGGCTCGGGCTCTAGTGCTTTCGATTAGAACAGGAATGCGACTGTTCAAGTCGCTAATCAACAAGATGCGCGACGATCGTTCACCGGCAGATGCCACGCGTCCGAGTAAGCCGCCCGCCGTTACGGCGGCATGGCCAGGTTTGACGCCTTCTCGAAGACCCGCATTCACCAACAGGCTTCGAATAAAAGGACCGCTGGTATCGCCGATAACTCGTCCGACAACTGATTTGACGACGGCATCGCTCGTAAAATTCATAAGCGTTCGCAGCTGATCGTTTTCAGCCAAAAGCGTTCTTGCTACCTGTTGCCATTGCAAGAGGCGCGCATTTTCTGCCTTAAGTGCTAAGTTATCCTGTCTCAAATTTGTGAGCTCTCGCACGTTACCAACGATGTCGGAGATAGTTGCCGCTGGACGAGATAGTGCTTCAAGAATGGGGGCTGTGGAATCAGTGAGTGCTATACGTGCCTCTTCGAGAAGCGTAGTGTCCATCCGACCAAGCATTAAAAGCCCGATAGATGCGCTAAGTAAAAACAACAAAACACATCTCTGCGCAAATCCGCGCAGTGGAGCTGCTGTTCGTACTTTAGGTCCTGTATTTTCCGGCACGATATCGCCTGAGCATTAAATTGTGAAAATTTTGAGTGTTTTATGCACTATTGATCAATACGTTTTTAAGTGTGTTCATCTCTTCGAGGCAGCGACCAGTGCCTAGGGCAACACAAGAAAGCGGATCGTCGGCCAGGGAAACTGGCAATCCGGTCGAATGGCGCAAGACAAAATCGAGATTGCTGAGAAGAGCCCCACCCCCTGTTAGAACGATTCCTTTATCAACAATGTCGGCGGAGAGTTCTGGCGCGGTATGTTCGAGCGCAACTTTCACCGCTTCGACGATTGCGGCAACGGGTTCTGCCAAACTTTCAGAGATTTGGCGTTCTGTGATTTCCAATTGTTTCGGAACACCATTCATCAAGTCACGACCTTTAACTTCTAAAACACGTCCTTCGCCATTATTCGGTGGGCAGGCTGAGCCAATTTCTTTCTTGATCCTCTCGGAGCTGCCTTCACCAACTAAAACATTATGATTGCGACGGATATATGAGATGATGGCCTCGTCCATTTTATCGCCGCCGACGCGCACGGAGCGTGAGTAAACAATGCCACCTAACGATAGAACGGCAACCTCGGTTGTGCCGCCGCCTATGTCGACAACCATGGAGCCTGTGGGTTCTGTCACTGGCAATCCAGCACCGATTGCAGCCGCCATTGGTTCTTCAACTAGAAAGACGCGTCTCGCACCTGCGGATTCAGCAGATTCCCGGATGGCCCTGCGTTCGACTTCGGTTGAACCAGAAGGCACGCAGACAATAACTTGTGGGCTAGCGAAGCTGCGGCGATTGTGGACCTTGCGGATAAAATGCTTGATCATTTCTTCCGCGACTTCAAAATCTGCGATTACTCCGTCACGGAGAGGTCGGATCGCATGAATATTTCCGGGAGTCCGACCAAGCATCATTTTCGCTTCGTCACCTACCGCGAGAACCTGTTTGCGGCCTCTGGTTTCGGCGATTGCTACCACCGACGGTTCGTTTAGGACGATCCCACGACTTTGAACATAAACCAATGTGTTAGCCGTACCGAGATCGATCGCCATATCGGCCGAAATCATGCCTAGCAGTCGCGAAAACATTTCTATCTATTACCCTTCCCGATCACACAGTCCGGCGACGCACAGCAGCCGATTAGGCTGAACCTCGCGCCGCATGGCGGTGAATGTGAAAAAATTTCGCAAATATAAAACTTCTTTTTTGCGCCATGATTAAACAGCTTCCGCCGTTACTCTCAGTCAACGGATGAAACTACTCTCAACATCCACCCCTGCCTTATGAGTTAAGAATCACAATGCCTCAGTACTATAAACCCGGACCCAAGATGAAGAATAGTCCCTTAAATACCTTTGTTAAAAGAATTTTTAGCTTCTATGCAAGACAAATCCGTTTCTAGGTAATGACCAAAGTTTATCCCACGCGAATTCGGCAGCCCCTCGAATTAAGTGGCCTTAGCTAAGGTAAAACCCGTGGCAGCGAGGTGAAATGCGATTTTGGACCGACAAAGCGAAACTCCATGCGGCTTTGAAAACATGCTCGTTCACATAACCTCACTCTATTTTACGCTATTGGCGTTGGCATTTCGAACGTTGCATTCGCACATTTTAAAATTTTTGTCTGCTGCCCCTATGTCAACTTTGCCGCGTTGGTACTACGGAAATATCGACCGAAGGCCGCAATTCGGCGCAGACCTTGAGCACTTCATGAATGTTGCTGGACATGAAATTGTCAAACGGTGTTTCATCTTCGACCGCATCGGCGTCAACTGTCGGGAAAGATTGTTGCTTCAGGATGTAATCGAAGCGCGAAGCCCATTTGCGTGCACCAAGACGAGCGGTCGTCGAGCAGTTGTCGACCATGAATGACACACCTCTGTAATCCATGTAAGGGTTTAGCGAATCGACCGCCTCAATTATAGATTCATTTGCGATTTCAGAATACGGGTGTCCACGTTCTTTCAATAGATCGACCTGCGCCATCATGCAGGCCATATAGGTGCCCGCGGTCTCGGGGTTGATCGGCGCATAGTTGCGCTGACTATCGGCGCGAACTTCCTCGCCGACAACCCACATATCGGTACTATCGATTTTACCCATCGGATAGGTGTCGTGACGTCTGGTTGCTTGAATAACACTACGTACTTCGTTGCCGGAGGCGACATCGTCGTAGATCTCCTCAAGAATTTCTCGGGATGGGTGATAAGCAGCATTGTAAGCCTTGCGGAAGGAAGCTTTCTCTTCTTCGTCAAGTTCTTCGTATACTGCTTTTAACCCGGAACGCGAAATAGACTTACTAATCGGCCCGGTTATCGATTCTGAGGTGTTAAGGTAGGCGTCGTCCTTGGCCATACCTTGGCTGACATAGCGGGCGTAAAGGCTTTCAGCGATGCCGTGAACAGCACCGAGCAGGATACCCCGTTCACCGAAGATGTCAGAACGATATTCTGATTCCAACGTAGTTTCAAAAGTATAGGGTGACCCGAGTGCGACGGACCATCCGAGCGCGTAATCGGTAGCGTTGCCATCAATATCCTGGTGGACGGCGAAACTGGCGTTGATGCCGGCGCCGTTAACTTCACGGCCTTGTTCGTAGAGGCGACGCACTGATGGCCCCATACCTTTCGGGCAGACCGCGATGACATTTATTTCTTTAGGAAATTCCTCGCCCTGTGCCTGTAAATGTGAAAGTAAGAAACCGTGGCTGAGACCGAGTGTTGTTCCAGGCCGGAAGGCAGAGAAGATCTCCTGATAGTTTTCTGCAAATGCGGCATCTGAAATTAGTAGCAGTGACATATCGCTCTCTCGAATTACGTCATACATCTCACCGAGGGTTCCGCTCGCCTCTGTGAAACCGACCTCTTCCGCTTCCTTCATGGAGGCCGAACCAGTTCGCAGACCTACTTTGACCCTAATATTAGTATCTTCAAGTGATTCGCGCAGGTTTTGCGCTTGTGCAGGACCTTGTGACGACCAGCCGATGACGCCGATTTGTTTGATGCCATCGAATGCCTTAGGTAGTAGAGGGAAAAGGTGACGTCCACCGGCGACGATGGTCTCTTCGCGGTCGGCCATTTTGACCGTGCTGGTTTCAAATACATTTGAAGTGAAGCTCATCGGATGATTCCTCGGTAAGGTATTAGTGGATCAGATAGACTTTGCGCCGCGGGCGATTGCAACACTACCGCTGCGCACGATTTCGATTTTGCCGAGCTCTCGCATAAGATCGATAAAGGCATCGACTTTAGCGGGTGAGCCAGTCATTTGGAAAACAAAGGAATTGGTTGTTGTATCGACGGGTTCAGCGCCGAATATTTCGGCAATCCGCAAGGATTCGCGACGTTCGTGGGAGCGTGATTTTGAAAGTACCTTCACTAGCGCTAAATCTCGTTCGACATGCGGACCTTCCTCAGTTAAGTCATGAACCTTGAACACTGGCACGAGGCGGTCGAGTTGGTGCCGAATTTGATCAATGATCATTGGTGTGCCGGTTGTTACGACTGTGATCCGGGATTTGGATGCGTCTTCGGATACAGCGGCGACGGTCAGGCTTTCGATATTATATCCACGGCCGGCGAACAAGCCAATTACACGCGCCAGCACGCCCGGTTCGTTGGCGACGACAACAGCGAAGGTATGCCGTTCTTCCTGATCCCCCACATCGATGAAGTTGTAAGCGGCGCCAGGTTGTGCGTTCTTTGCCATATTTATTCGCCCGTTTAGACCAGTACCTTACCAGCATCCGAAACGCCATCAGTCCCGAAAGACTGTGCCTCGCTGCCAAGGATCATTTCGTTATGGGCCGATCCCGACGGGATCATTGGTAGACAGTTCTCTGCCTGGTCGACGCCTATGTCTGCGATAACCACCTTGTCGGTTGAGATCATCTCCTTGATGACGTCGTCTAACTCTGACGGATTGTTAGTGCGTAAGCCAACTGCGCCAAAGCTTTCGGCAAGTTTTACAAAATCCGGTAACGGGGCGGTATAACTCTCCGAATATCGGCCGCCATGCAGCAATTCTTGCCATTGCCGGACCATACCCATGTATTGATTATTCAAGATGAATATTTTGACCGGTAGCCGGTGTTGGATTGCCGTCGAAAGTTCTTGGATGTTCATCATAATGGAGGCTTCGCCTGCGATATCAACAACAAGCTTATTTGGGTAAGCCATTTGGACGCCGAGGGCAGCTGGGAAGCCATAACCCATCGTGCCAAGCCCGCCGGACGTCATCCATCGGTTTGGCTTCTCAAACTTGTAGAATTGCGCCGCCCACATCTGGTGCTGGCCAACCTCTGTAGTGATAAAAGTGTCGCGCTTCTTGGTTAACTGGTAGAGGCGTTCAATTGCGTATTGCGGTTTGATGGTCTTTTGGTCCTGGGTATAAGCTAGACAATCGACGGCTTGCCATCCCTCTATCTGTTTCCACCAGGCGCGCACGGCCCTGCTGTTACTCCGTTGTTTTTTACGTATTTTCCAGACTTTCGCCATTTGCTGGATGACAGTCCCAACATCTCCGACGATTGGAACGTCGACGCGAACGTTCTTGTTAATTGAGGACGGATCGATGTCGATGTGAATTTTTTTTGAGTTGGGTGAAAAGGCGTCGACGCGGCCTGTAATTCGGTCATCAAAGCGGGCACCAACGCAAACCATGACGTCGCATTGATGCATTGCCATATTGGCTTCATAAGTGCCATGCATTCCAAGCATGCCAACGAATTGTGGATCCGAACCAGGCAGTGCACCTAGCCCCATCAAAGTCAGGGTTGTCGGATAGCCGGTTTCGCGGATGAAATCTGTGAACCTCTTGCAGGCGGTCGGCCCTGAGTTAATGATTCCACCGCCGCCGTAAAATATAGGACGCTCTGCATTTACTAAGAGCTCGACTGCCTCTTCAATCGCAGTCAGATTGCCCTTTGTTTGCGGGCGATAGCTAGCGTGTTGCACTTCCTCCGGTCCGACATAAGGACAGTCGGCAAATTGGATGTCTTTTGGCAAGTCAATTACGACGGGTCCCGGTCGGCCGCTCAACGCAACGTAGAAAGCCTCATGCATCGTTCGTGCCAGCGATTCGGTATCCTTTACCAGGTAATTATGTTTGGTGCAGGGGCGGGTGATGCCGGTGGTGTCGCATTCTTGGAACGCATCATTGCCAATTAAATGCGTTGGAACCTGACCAGTCAGGCAGATGACCGGTATCGAATCCATTAGGGCGTCGGTGAGGCCCGTGACAGCATTGGTAGCGCCAGGTCCTGAAGTGACGAGTACCACGCCTACCTTGCCAGTTGAACGTGCATAGCCTTCTGCCGCATGGACGGCGCCTTGTTCATGCCGAACCAAGACATGACGCAAATTGTTCTGTTTGAAAATTTCGTCATAAATGGGGAGGACCGCACCGCCCGGATAACCAAAGACGACCTCGACACCTTGATCGATGAGGGAACGGATGATTACGCCCGCTCCGGTCATGGTCTTTTGTGTCCTCATCGGTCTTACTCCATAAGCCCGCGGGCGACGCGAACGTCGCCCGATCCTTAATTTTAATTGCCAATTTACCCTTACCAGGTAGTTAACGCCCAGAGCTCAGCTCGTCGCGAGCGCGGACAATAGGTGTTCAATCGGAGTCGGTCAACACATTATTGCGAATAAATGAAAAGATTGTTTTCCTAAAACTTTCCATATATTGCGTATTTATTGTTTTATCAGCAATGATCTGATTTCTAAACCATGTCATCTGCCGTTTGGCAAACTGCCGGGTTGCAGTTTTGCTATGGTCCGCAGCTATCTCTAAAGAAATTTCGCCTGCGAGATACCGTCGAAGTTCGGGAACGCCCAACGCTTTGAGCGCCGGTAAGGAGGGATCTAGATCAGCTATCAACCGAACTTCGTCTAACGCGCCTGCATCTATCATGGCATCAAATCGCTGGTCGATCGCTTTATTCATTGCGGCGCGTGGTGGGACGATCAGAATTGTTGAGAACCGCCAGCTCGGGTCAGGGCCTTTGGGCGCCACCGCCTGCCAATCACTTATGGGTTTGCCTGTGGCCTCAAAGACTTCCAGTGCCCGAGCAATCCTTTGCGTGTCATTCGGTGCCAAACGCTCTGCGGCACTAGGATCACACGCTGCCAATCGGTTATGGCACCAGGCTGCGCCTTTTTTTGCTAGTAGTTGTCTTACTCGGTCGCGTATCTCGGTTGGTATTTCGGGTATTGGTGAGAGGCCTTGCATTAGTGCCTTCAGATACAGGCCGGTACCACCACAAACGACGGGTAACGAGCCCTCCAAGAGCGCCGCTCGTATTTCCCGTTCTGCTAAAACCTGCCACTGGCCGGCGGAAAAAGTGTTGGCGATCGATCTGATCCCGTAAAGACGATGGGGTACCTTTGCTTCGTCTGCGGGGCATGGACGCGCCGTTAGAATAGGTAGTTCTTGGTAAACCTGCATGCTGTCGGCGTTAATGACAGTCCCGCGGAAAGCAACCGCAATATCGAGAGCTAGCGCAGATTTTCCGCTGGCTGTTGGTCCGCATATAATAAGAACCGTATTTTGCCCGTTGATAGTCATTGTAAGGAAAGATAGAGCTTGGAGCGTTATGAACACAGTCGTGACACTTATTTCTTCGAACACAATTCATGATTCGCAATGCGATGCTGTTCGCGGCCGGCTTTGTGGTGAATCCGTCTGGCTCGCCCAAGGCCGTGCTGCTGATATCTATTGTGACGCCCTGCCGGAAGATGCAGAAAGGGAGGCTCGCCGAATCCTCGGTCCTGCACCAGTGGACGTTGTGGCACAGGAACGAGCTGGCCGGCGTAAAAGCCTACTTTTAGCTGACATGGAATCGACTGTCATCGAGAATGAAATGCTCGATGAACTTGCTGCCGAATTGAACTTGCAAGATAGAGTTGCTGAGATAACGGCGCGGGCGATGCGAGGAGAATTGGATTTCGAAGAGGCAATTCAGGAAAGGGTTCGGATGCTGGCCGGACTGGAGGTCGCGGCTTTATCCCGTGCGGAGAAGAAAATTCGAATTATGCCCGGTGCGAAGACTTTAGTCGCGACAATGCGCGCTCACGGTGCCTATTGCGCGCTCGTTTCCGGTGGTTTCGACTACTACACCAGCACCATTCGGAAACGTCTCGGTTTCGACTATGATCAAGCTAATAAACTAGACATTTCGGACCAAAAACTCACAGGCGAGATTGTCTCACCAATTCTCGGTAGCAGCGCTAAAAGAGAGGCCTTGAGTATGTTATCTGCAAAATTCGGCATTGCGATGAAGGATGCAATAACCGTGGGTGATGGCGCGAATGACCTCGAGATGCTGTCGGCGGCTGGAATGGGCGTCGCATTTCGAGCAAAACCATTGGTTGCTGATGCCGCGCGAGTTAGGATTGATTACGGTGACCTAACCGCGCTGCTGTTCATTCAAGGCTATGCCTTTGAGGAATTCGTCAACAACGCTAAATGAAATTGCAACCAATAATCGCAGTTGTTCTTCTCCTAACACTCGTCTCTGCCTGTCAAACGCACACGCATATAACGGATATCACCTCAGACAAGCCCGCTACCATTTCTGTGGTCACCAAGAATGCGACCGTGACGACAGAGCATGCCGCAGCGAAAATTGTGGCGCTAGAGGTGCACGATATTTTTGTGCGCGGTGAGCGCACACGTGTACGTGTTGAAGTCGCTGCGAACGCCAAATCAGTTTTGGTTCTTTTTTCGGGTGGCAAAGGCGTCACAAAACTGACTCACGATGGCAGATTACTTGCTTCGAAAGAAAATTTCCTAATACGCGCGCGCACGCATTTCTTAAAACGAGGTTTTACTACGGTGGTATTTGATGGGCCAACTGATAGGTCTTTCGACCTTCGTCACGGTTTCCGGTCCACGATGGCTCATGCGACGGATATTGGCGCGGTGATTGCCCATCTTCGTGGTAGGTATGGACTGCCAATCTGGCTGCTTGGAACTAGCCGCGGGACGACTTCTGTGTCGAGTGCTTTGACACAGTTGGCAGTCCATAAACCAGATGGGATCGTGCTTTCCTCCACCATGTTTGTGGATGTTTCGAATGGTGATAATGTTTCCGATTTCTCTTGGGAAGAGGTCGAATTGCCTATTTTGCTTGTTCATCACGTCAATGATGGGTGTTGGTTGACACCCGTCGGCGAAATTCCACGCTTCCGGCGCCGTGTGAAAAAGGCTAACCCACTTGGCGTTCAGTTGCATGAGGGTGGCGTGTCTAAGGGCCGCCTGTGTGGGCCTCGGTCCTATCACGGATTCGCTGGGATTGAAGAACGCGTTGTCGAGGCTATGGCGAAATGGATTTTGAATCCAAGGCCGTCATAATGCGTTCTAGGTTTGTATAAGTGCAGGTGCTCCAAACGGTGTAGCGTATGCCTTCGGTTGAAAGGCTTAAGTGCGGGATGTTTTTTGATGGACGGCATAAAAATCAGCATTCTCTGTGATTGTTTTGGCTCTTAGCGAACATTTAAGTAATTTTGAAAGGTTGATGTCCAGGATACGGCCATTACCAAACTCAATTGAGACAAAGCCGCCAGGAGATAAACACCGATCCACACCTGTCCTTCATGTAGGGGTTGTAGATCACAAACGGTCCATGCAACGTGAGGCGGATAGCAGCCGCGTTGCATGGAAATCCCCTATGCGGTGAAAATAATGATCAGTGCCTTGATTTGAAGGTGCTAACGCATCGCCGTTAGGCACTTGCCTCAGCATCTTTGCCTCTCAAAGTGAACATCAAAACGTTGGCAATGAGCATGAAGGCCGCCAACATGTAAAAGACTTCGATCAATCCCCAGGTGTCTGCGACGATGCCGCCGAGAATTGGCACAGTGGCGCCGAAGAGCGCTTGTACGCCGAACATAACACTGGTGGCTGAACCGCCGAGTTCGCGTGGCGTCAGATCCATCATCCAACCTTGCATTACCGGGCGAACGGCAAAAAGCACGAAACCCAATACTGAGACGCCAGCGATAAACAAAAGATCGTTCGAGATAAAAGTAATCGCGATGATAACAACAGTCGTAGCTGTAACACCGGCGAAAACTACCGGCCGCCGTCCCACCCGGTCCGACATCGTGCCGGCAATCATGCTTGCCACCATACCGCCTATCTGCATCAGCATCATCGTGGTGCCCTGGCCCTCAGGGCTGAACATCATAATGTCAACGAGGTAAAGCGGCACAAAAAGCACGACACCAACTTGGGCCATGCCTCGTACGGCGATGACCAGGGTAAGGTTCCGAATGGCGGGAGTACGTAGGATACTCGCCAAGCCACTGCCGTATTCTCGGATACTCATTCCCGTGCTGTCACTTTTAGTGTGTGGCTTTTTTTCTCGAGGTAAGAGGGAATACGTTATTATAGCGAGTGCCACAAAAACCGGTAAGGACATTGCCATTGAGGTTTCTTGCCACGTGAGAATAAGGAGCAAGAAGCCGGCAACGAATGGACTTGCCGCATCGCCCAGATTAGCGCCGGTCGCATGGACGGCAAGAACATATCCCCGGTTCTTCGGAAAGGTCTCCGATAGAAACGAAATGCCGGGTGCATGCCATAAATTATTAGCCGCCCCGACCATTGATACCAAGATACAGATAAATAAGAATGACTGCGCTATACCGAATAAAAAGAGCGCAGCGCCAGTGCCAATTAATGATAGCATAAGAAAAACGATTCGTCGGCCTGACATGTCGACTAACGGCCCGCTCCCAAAATTACATGCAAGCGCGCTGATATGCATGATCATGCTTAGAAATCCGACTTCAGTATAGGTCAGACTGAAATCTTGCTTAATGTAGGGAAATAAGAAAATCATCATTGCATGGACCCAATGGGTCGATGCGTGTCCTAAGCCGACCAGGTAGATGGTTTTTTGCCCTTCGATCTTGAATGCGGGTTGTGTCTCGGTGGTACTCACGGCGAGGTAAATGTTCCCTGGCTGAAATGCTTAGTTTTATCTAATTGCATCGTGGCGCCTTGACTGGTGAGTTGGCCCTTTTAAGGCCCAGGTAACTACGGAATCGGTGCATCAAATAGTTTTGAGAAGAGAGTGATTCGGCCCGTCTTTAGGTGTTTTTTGCTTTATACCGGGTTCTGGCGCCCTTCACTGTGAGTGACCTGAAATTGTTGGCCGATTTGACAAGCTATATATCGGAGGTGGCTCTTTATCGTGACTTGGCCGGACATTTCAAAAGTCAGTTTGCGCAAAGGTCAAAAGACCGTCAACCCT
>PBOZ01000029.1 GCA_002724555.1 Rickettsiales bacterium | reverse complement strand
GGCAACTTTTGCAACAACTAGGCTAGGCCCATCGGTTATTAGCAAGGCATCTTTAGCGGCAGAAAATTCCCCAGCTGATGTAATCTCTTTCACTTGCACGAACCCACACTCACGTGCAACGCCAGCCAAACTGGTTCGGCCCGAAGTGTGTGTCGGCTGCCCACCAGTCTCTGAATAATGTCCATTATCTAAAACCAGAACACTCAAATTACGGGCACTAACACTTGAAGCAGTAGAGAAACTTCCAAGCCCCATCAACATTTCACCGTCACCGGTAACAACAAGTACTCGTTTTCGTGGTTGCGCAATTGCGATTCCAAGACCGACAGATAACGCCTGCCCCATCGCGCCCCAAAGGTAAAAATTCCGTGGATGATCCTCAACTCCAGCAACATCGTATGTGCTTGATCCCAATCCACAAACAACAAGAAGTTCGTCCGAACGGCCCTTTAAAACTTCGGCCACCAGGTCCTCTCGTTTAATGGCACCGCTCATAGAACCCGCTCCTTGGCGCGGAAGTCTTTTGTACCGATAATTTTTTGAGAAACTAAAACAGCCACCTGCCTGTTGCTGTCAAACGCCATTTTAAGCGCAGCATGAACTGTTTCCCTAACGTCTTCCGCTCGCTCCGCCCGCAAAACTGTGACACCCATGGCTTCAAAAACATTTGGTGTTGCTTGTCCCATGGGGATTTGCCACGGCACAAACTCGCCCCATTCGCCGCGCATGGAAACGATAGTCACAAACGGTATCCGGCATGCATTAGGCATAGCCAGCGCATTGATCGTATTACCTACCCCACTACTCTGCATGAGGAGCACGCCCCGCTGTCCACCAAGCCAGGCTCCAGTCAACACGCCAACGCCTTCCTCTTCAGTGGTGAGCCCAACAACTGTCATGCCGTTGTCCGCTTCACAGTTTCGAATTAAAGCCGCATGTCCTGCATCCGGTACATGGCAGATTTGTTGAATGTTGTGCTCGCGTAACACGGCATAAATATCCGAGCGCCAGTCTATTGAATTATCCGTCATTCCACTCAATCAGAAGTATTGCCCACGATCCCAACGATGCGAAGCTTCAAAAATTCCAATAACCTTTTGCGCTTCAGAATTTTGTGTCGAAAACTAGATGAGGACCTTTATCACCAAAAGCTTCACCCTACCCTCTCAAACTACTACATCTGACTATTTCGACAAGTTGGTGTGCATTAAAATTTCTACCATTACACTCAATTTAAAATTAACGCCGCAGTTTCCGTCATTACCTCTGCGTCACGCTTTTATCGTCGCCGTCACGAACTTCTTATCTAGTCGCAAACTGGTTTTAATTATAAAATTTCCATCTTGTACCAAATTTCATCATGACTAGTTTCGAAGGAAGTGCCTTAGGATTAGGAATTGGGCCATGAGCGAAAACATTTATCGGCTCCTAGAGATCATGAACAAACTGCGCTCTCCCGAGGATGGATGCCCCTGGGATCTTGAGCAAACTTTTGAAACGATCGCGCCATTTACAATCGAAGAAGCCTATGAAGTTGCAGACGCAATAGAACGAAACGACTTAAATGACTTAAAAAAAGAGCTTGGGGACCTGCTTTTCCAGGTTGTTTTTCACGCGCAAATGGCAAAAGAAAGAACCGCTTTTGACTTCAACGACGTCGTCGATGCGATCTGTAAAAAGATGATTGAAAGACATCCTCATGTATTTGGAAATGCAGAGATTAATACCGCCGACGCCCAAAATCAGAATTGGGAAGCTTTAAAAGCAAAGGAACGCAGCGCACATGATTTACATGAGATCGATGTTGCCAAAGCCCTGCCCGCCCTGATGCGTGCTGGTAAAATCGGTCAGCGAGCTGCTGGAATGGGTTTTGATTGGCCAGAATCGGCTGGCGTACTTGACAAGATGCAGGAAGAGCTTGACGAAATTCGCTTAGCAATCCAAATCGGTGGAAGCGATAAAACCAAGGTTGCCGAAGAATTTGGCGACTTCCTCTTCGCCACTGCTAATCTTGCCCGACATCTCGGGGTTGAACCAGAATCAGCATTACGTTCGGCCAATTTCAAATTTCAACGTCGGTTCAAGGCAATGGAGGCTGAGATTGAGAAATCAGGAAAATCTGTTCAATTTTCATCTTTGGACGAACTAGAAATAGCTTGGAAACAAGTAAAATTACAGGAAAAAAGTGAAGGCTAATCGAGTTATTCGTTCATCAAAAGATGAGTTGGCAAGAACATTTTCCATTGCCGGACGCCACTCTCTTGTGCAGCAGTATAAAGTCGACCTGCCAAGGCCGACGCCTTCAAACAGGTACCAATTATATATGCCTCTCCCAGACAGACCCTACTTATTCAATCTGCGTCTCGTTTCCGTTCACAAGGAATTTGCTTCAGCCACGCATCACAAAGGTTCGTTCTCTGAGTAATAAGTTTTACTTAATTGGGTGTGGATAGATGATCGTATATGTCGTTCCAGGACTTTTGCGACTGAGCGCACAGTAGTCCCCACGTTCGTTCCAACGGGTTGTATTCTTGGCGATCTACTCGAGCGACATATCCTCCAGCTTCCCTGTAAATCAAACTACCGGCTGCGTGATCCCAGGGCCAAAGACGCCGGTAAAGTGAAAAATGCTTATTACCTTTCGCAAGCTGGACAAAATCGAACCCAGCGCAGCGAAAATTACGCAATTCGGAGAAAGCTTCCGCACGCGATTTCATTTGCTCGACCGATACCGTGTCGTCTAGTGCGCGGAAGTTAATCAATCCGGTCATCGACCTAATTGGAACATCATTAGGAATCACCAACTTCTCGCCGCCTACAATGAAGGCGCCACTGCCACGTTCCGCCACGATTGTCTGGTTCTCAACCGGCAAATGTATCCACGCGAGTTGGACACACCCACCGGCGACATAGGCTACCACAATTGCAAAAGGTGTCTCTCCTTTAGAGAAGTTCCGCGTGCCATCAACCGGATCAATCAACCAAGTGTCCACCTCTGAGCGATAATTATCCAACTCCAGGCCATCACGAGATGCAGCCTCTTCCGCTAAAATATCGGCTCCCGGTGACAACTCGCTGAGCGCCTTTGAAAGACGGTCTTCAGCCTCATAATCCGCGACCGTTACGATATCCCCAGGCGATTTCTCCATAATGTCATGGTCCGCTAATTTTTGGAAACGCGGTAACACGTCGAGCTCAGCTGTTTCCCGAATTATGTCGGTTACACGTTGCGGATCAATTACCATACCCAGTTCACGCCTTTCTATGGGTTTGCCCTTAGATTCAAAATTTTCATTAACTCAATGGTACCAATTGAAAACGTTGTTCAAATCGTCCAGCATCTGGAGATTGCAGCGCCACCTTTACGATGTTTGACATATCCTGAGGACTATTATTGATGACTTCACCGTTAGAATACAACCAGGCAAGCGCAGCTCCATCCGAAGACGGAATAGAGTAAGTAAACACCTGTCGGCGGCTCAAAAATTCGCGATCTAGCAATTCGATAAGATGATCACAGCCCATGCCAGTAGTAGCGGAAATCTCGATTCCATTCCCTCCAAATTCGAGAGTTTCATCATCTATGAGATCAATCTTATTCAGAACGTCGTAAACCTTGGATGGCATCTCTCCAACAATTTCGATTAATATTTTTTGAACTGTTCTGCTTTGCCTCGACATTTCTGCGGAAGCTGCATCATGAATGTGTAACACTACGTCTGCTTCGATTATCTCTTCAAGTGTCGCTTTAAAGGATGCAACCAACTCTGTCGGCAGGTCTGAAATAAACCCAACTGTATCGCATAAAATGATCTTTGCGCCTGATGGCAGAGTTACCCCCCTCATCGTTGGATCCAATGTCGCAAAAAGCATGTCTTGCGCAACAACATCCGCATTGGTCAAACGATTGAACAGCGTCGATTTTCCAGCATTAGTATATCCGACCAATGCCACTGTTGGTAGCGCGTCGCGTTGTCGTGCGACGCGCTGCAACGTGCGTGTTTTCTGAATATTTCCAATCTCGCTTGTTAATTTGCTTATTCGCTGATCGGTCAAACGTCGATCAATCTCGAGTTGGCTTTCACCAGGCCCACCAAGAAACCCAAAACCTCCACGCTGTCGCTCTAGATGTGTCCAGCTCCGCACTAGCCTCGACCGTTGATACTGAAGCGCCGCCAATTCAACCTGCAGGCGTCCTTCATGTGTGCGCGCCCGGGCCCCAAATATCTCAAGAATTAAAGCCGTACGATCAAGAACTTTGCAGTGCCATTCAATCTCAAGATTTCTTTGTTGTACTGGAGTTAATTGGTGATCGATAATGGCCACATCAACTTTATTTTCTCGAACAATTGCTGCAATTTCTTGGGTTTTACCACTACCGAATAACGTTGCCGGTCGAAGCCGCGAAATATTGACAATTTTAGACGCAAAAATTGTGAGATCAATCGCTTCAGACAAACCCACCGCTTCTTCATGCTTTCGCTCAAGCGTATCCATGTCTCGCGAAGTCGAAAATATATTCGGAACGATCACTAATGCAGTCGTCAACTTAGCGGAAGTACTTTTGGCTTCAGTCATACGAGCAAAGTGTAAAAACTATTCTTCGCCGCCTTTTTCCGGTTCAAAAAGCTGCACCGGCTGTGCTGGCATTACAGTGGAAATCGCATGTTTGTATACCAGCTGGGAATGTGCGTCTCGGCGTAATAAAACGCAAAAATTGTCAAACCAAGTGATGATACCCTGTAGCTTTACGCCGTTCACTAAGAAGACCGTTACTGGAATTTTCGCCTTTCGGACATTATTTAAGAACACATCCTGAAGGTTCTGCTGTTTTTCAGAAGACATAATCTTGCGCCCTGTTTTTTTATGGCCCGATAGCTCGGATGCCATAGGCTCGGTTATTTTGTGTTTATGTTAATTAACTATATAGCAAGATGAGAATAGCTCAAAACTGAAATCAAACGCCCTCATAGAGCTGGTTTCAAGCAATCAATATATTGACGGTATCTTTCTAAAAGTGTGAGGGTCAAGGGGCCGGGATTTTCGGACAAAATAGTATCATCAATCTGAGTAACCGGTGTGACAAATGACGTCGCACTCGTTGTAAATGCCTCTACCGCGCTCTTAGCCTCAGTAACAGAAAACGGCCTTTCAATAAAAGTTACGCCTTGGTTTTCAGCTATTTCAATTATTGTTAGACGGGTAATACCGTTAAGAATTGAGGTTGCCGGAGGGCGTGTAATTAGCTCATTTTGCGAGTTCAGTATCCAAGCATTGGATGAAGTCCCCTCGGTAATATTGCCGTCTTTGCCAACTTGCCATGCTTCATAAGCACCCTCCTCAAAAGCCCTCTGCTTTCCAAGACAGTTGGGAAGCAGCGATGTCGACTTGATATCACAGCGTTGCCAACGAATGTCCGGAATAGTGATCACTTTTACACCTTGCCGGAAATTAGCCGATTGCTCATGTACAATGCTTCGCGTCGTCATAACTAAAGATGTAGGAGTGCCTAGCATGGGAAATTTATGATCTCGTGGGGCAATACCGCGGGAGATTTGAATATAGATAATCCCATTAGAAACTCGATTTCGAACTAGAAGCTGACGCATTAAAATTTCGAGCACATTGCGACTTACGGGCCAAGTAATGTGAAGTTCGCCGAGGGATCGATTCAAGCGGTCAAGATGACCCGCAAGATCGACAAGTCGCTTCTTAACGATAGTAACAACTTCGTACACGCTATCGCCAAATTGAAAGCCCCTGTCCTCAATATGAATAGAGGCCTGATTATGGGGCAGAAACCGGCCATTCACATAAGCGCATCTAGGCATGATATGTGCTTTCAATAAGCATATTACGCCTCAAAAGAATTCCAGTCGGACAGAAAACATTTTTTCGACCTTTTTAACAGAATTTGCTCCTGATAATAAAATAACCCTATCGCCACTCTCGATCACTGTTGTCGCACGAGCGATAATCACCTTATTGTCGCGTACAACCGCCCCAATAATGACATCTGACGGCAAACTGATCTCAGAAATAGGGGCATTTACAAGCGGCGTCGTATCAAGCGCTTCGGCTTCGATGACCTCCGCAAAACCATCTCTTAAAGAATGCACTGAACGAATACGACCCCGGCGAATATGCTGTAAAATCGTCGAAACGGTAATGGCTCTTGGGTTTACTAATACATCGATGCCTAAAGTGGTTATGAGTGGTGTATAGGTATCTTTATTAACAAGGGCGATTGTATGATCTACTCCAAATCTTTTCGCTAGAAGTGAAGCGAGAATATTAGTCTCGTCGTCATTGCTAACAGCGACGACCGTATCAGCGTGCTGTATATTTGTTTCTTCAAGTATTTCCGTGTCAAGCGCATCACCATGTGTCACTTGTGTATCATGAAGTGTTGCAACAATGCGACGTGCACGCGCACTATCGCTCTCAATGATGCGGCTTGTGACGTTTTCCATGTCTTGTATGAAACGAGCCAAATTGAGGCCAATATTCCCCCCACCAATGATCGTTATACGCCGAGAAGCCTCTTGCCTTTCTTCATGTCCGAAGGTTGCGAGTGCGCGCTGCACATGCTGGGTATCAGCTATGAAATAGACTTCATCCCCGGCAAACATCTGATCGGACGAATTGGGAACAAATGCATCTTCCCCGCGAACGATCGCTATTATACAGATATTAAGATCGGGGAATAGTCCGGTCAGCTGACGAAGCGCAGTGTTTATGACCGGACAATCTTCGCCACATCGGATGCCGATTACACGTACTTTATCGTCAGCCAGAGGAATCATATCGAATGCACCCGGTACAGCCATACGCCGAGATATGGCTCGGGCAACCTCTAACTCTGGTGAAATAATGACATCGATCGGTATATGATCTCGACTAAAGAGGTCTGCCCACATTGGTTCGAGATAACTTTGTTGTCTTATACGTGCAATCTTAGTAGGCACATTAAAAATTGAATGGGCGATCTGGCACGCCACCATATTCACCTCATCGGCAAATGTAACAGCAATGATCATATCAGTATCAGCGGCCCCAGCGCTTTCAAGAACGTCTGGGTGCGACGCGTGACCGACAATCGCCTGCACATCGAGCGATTCGTTAACCTTTCCTATGAGGTCGGGTGACTGATCAATGACGGTAACATCGTTGCTTTCAACGGACAAATACCGCGCGATACTAAAACCAACCTGGCCTGCTCCGCAGATTATAACTTTCATGCAGATTTCTACCTATATTCTATAAAATCACATTCGTTATAGCGTATTGTGTATTCCAAGCTGTTTTAATTTTCGGTGCAGGGCGGCACGATCCATGCCAACAAATTCAGCGGTTTTGCTGATATTGCCGTCGAAACGGAGCAAATGAAAAGTTAGATATTCTTTTTCAAACTCTTCTCTCGCATTGCGCAGCGGCAAATTCATTACGTCTATCGTTCGACCTTTTGAGGCGTGTTGATTCATTTCTTGCCCAATCGCCTCTACAATATTAGTGGCGGACACGTATTCTTCGTTAGGGGATAAAGAAGCAACGAGCAAAACTCTCTCCATAACATTGACGAGTTCCCAGATATTGCCTGGCCAATCATAAGCTTGCAGTGCCGTTAATGCCTCATCCGATATTGGACGGGGTTGACGCCCTTTCGAACGAGCTGAGCGTTCCATTATTTTTAATGCTAATTCCGGAATATCTTCCCTACGGTCGCTTAGTGAAGGCACCATCAACGGCACAACATTTAAGCGATGAAACAGGTCTTCATTAAAACGTGTAGCCTTAATTTCCGCAGTTAAGTCTTTACTTGTGGTAGCAATTACGCGTGTATCGACCTGCACCTTATTTCGCCCGCCCAATCGCTCAAACTCAGCGCTATGGAGAATGCGGACGAATTGAGCCTGCGTTTCCAATGGCATTTCAGACACGTCATCCAATACCAAAGTGCCTCGATGCGCTCTTTCCAGCACTCCGATATTTCGTGGCTTCTGATCATTGGCTTCTGTTCCGAATAACTTGGCGTCCAAATTTTTTGGTGCGAGCCCTGCACAACTAAGCACAACGAAATTGCCTTTGCTACGAAGAGAGTTTTGATGAATCCAGCGAGCCAGAACACTTTTCCCTGCACCAGGCGGTCCACTTATTAAAATACGACTATCTGTTTGCGCAACACGACCAGCTTTTTGGCGTGTTTGGCTAGCGGCTGGAGATTGTCCAACAAATTCAAGTATATCTCCACCTGTAAGAACCTGAAGTTCTTCATTTTTTACACGCAGTTTTTCAGTTTCCAACGCCCGTGAAACTGTATGAATTAGGACGTCAGTCTTGAAGGGTTTTGTCAAAAAATCGTAAGCGCCAATCTTTGTTGCGCTGACCGCCATATCAAATGTGGCATGACCACTAATCATTATAACTTGCTGATCGGGATTTTCTTTTCTAATCGTTTCTAGAATTTGCAAGCCATCAAATTCGCTACCCTGCAACCAAACATCAAGAATAATTAGATTTGGCTGGCGTTTGCGAATAGCTTCAAAAACCGTGGTGCTGTCACCAGCCTCTCGAGTTTCATAGCCCTCATCCTCCAAAATCCCAGCAATAAGACGTCGAATATCGACTTCATCGTCTACAATTAAAATATCAAAGGCCATTTGTCTTTTCGCCGTCAAGAGAAGAACTGACAACCATGTCTTCGTTAGACAGATTCAGTTTCCGGCTCAAGATTAAACGCGCGTTTGCGCCACCACGCACACTATCAAACAACTCAACACGTCCATCATGATCCTCCATAATCTTTCGAACGATAGCAAGACCAAGCCCCGTTCCTGAGTCGCGAGTAGTGAAATACGGGTCTGTCAACTGTTCTCTATTCGCACGTGGAAGGCCTCGGCCATTGTCGTCGACCGTGACCGAGATTTCCTCGTTGTCAATCGCCATAGATAACTGCACTTTTCCAATTTCAGAAGAATTGGTTCTGCTTTCAATCGCTTCGACAGCATTCTTAAGTAAATTTGTGAGTGCCTGACTAAACTGTCGGCCATCACAAACAACTTCAACAGCCTCAAGCGGAAGTAATGTTTCGAATTCGATGTTTGGTTGTGAATTTCTATACAAAAATAACGTCTGACGACAAATATCGGTCAAATCTTCTAGCTTCATTGTGGGTGTTGGTAGTCTCGCAAAGCTTGAAAACTCGTCAACCATTCGCCCTATATCTTCGACGTGGCGGATGATAGTATCTGTACAATTTTCAAAAATCTCAGGATCGCTCTCTATCTCTTTTATATATTTCCGTTTGAGCCGTTCTGCGGAAAGTTGAATAGGTGTAAGAGGGTTTTTGATTTCATGGGCAATACGCCGCGCAACATCTGCCCAAGCTGCCTTGCGTTGAGCGGCCAAAAGTTGAGAAACATCATCGAATGTCACTACGAAACCAGTAACTTCGCCACTTGCCCATTCCGTTCCAATCCGAACAAGTAAAGTGTGCGTTTCATTACTTTTTTGTATCCGAATTTCACCTTCGGTGCCTTTATAGGAATGACTTTGAGTTGAAGATTCTAATAAAGTTGCCATCTCCGGCACGACATGTGCCAGATATTGACCGGTCATTTCCTCTAAATCGATCCCCAAGCGTTCAGATGCTGAACGGTTCGAAATATTTATAATACCATTGCTATCAAGTCCAACGATACCAGCAGAAACACCTTCTAAAACCGTTTCCGTAAAACGGCGTCTTTCATCAAGCTGAAGGTTTGCTTCCACCAATTCCCCGCGATTGCCCTCAAGTTCGCTTGTCATGCGATTAAATGCTCGACTCAACGAGCCGATCTCGTCATTCGAAGCTTCATCTTCCGAAACTCGAACTGAGAGGTTCCCGCCTCGAACCTTTTCTGTAGCCAAAATCAAATTACTAACCGGCCTCGAAAGCTGTGTTGCGAACATTAGACCGATCCAAACGGCCGCTAAAAGAAGTAAAAGACCAACGACAACAAAAATAAGGGCAAAATTAATTTGAATATCAGAACGTTTGATCTCAAGCCGCTCAAATTCCTCTACTGCACCTTGACTCCGTTCCATATGATCCAAGACAACCGGATCAACTAAACGGCCTATGTACAAATATAATCCCCGGGGCCCGGCGAGACGCACAAGCGCCCTAACCCGGTCGCCGCTTTCACTAGTTGAGAGGCCTACCTTGCCTTGCCTCGCATCAGTCATCGCCTGGGAAGGAACCGTTTCAAACTGGAGAAGATAGGTTTGCCCCGCCCGCGCCAAAATTTCACCATCTCCATCAAAGACGATTGCTTCGGATATTTCTCGGATTGTGGCCTGAAGTTCGACAGTACTTTTAAAACGCTCGGGGTCTTCACGGAGCCAAAAGGAATCGCGATTAAGGTCTCGTGCCATTGCCATCGCATCAGCACGAATATTACGCCGGTGTTCCTGCAGATAAATCGCCGCCGCTGCGCTCGACTCTGTCAATGCAGTTCGCACACGCTCACTAAACCAAGCTTCCACACCCAAGTTGAAAAATGATACTGAAAACACGCCAACAACGATTGCCGGAATAACTGACACTAGTCCGAACCAAACCACCAGCTTAACATGCAATCGTGAACCGGCAGAACCTCGGCGTCGTTCTGTCCAAATTGCAACTATTCTGCGCACAATTAAAAACGCAAGCAGCAGAGCTAAAATTAAATCTAAATTGAGTAGCAGCAGAACAATTGTCGGCTGATCTTCGAATAGTGTTGCGCCCGCCATTGCAGCATAGGTCGCGATACCACTTGCGACCGCAGCAACTGCAAGTGAAATTGCAAGGACCCGCCCCAAACTAGAAAATTCCGTCAATCGCTTGATGATGCTGAATTCTCTAGGTTTAGTCTTAATTATTTTTCTAGTAGACGACATTCGCTTTCGATAATTGCGTTCGATCGGTTGACCTTATCGCGATCGGCGAAATATAGCACAGTCTGAGCTATTCATCCCTTTGTTTTTTGCGAGTTACAGAAATATCTAAAAGACGTATCTTTTTTCTTAAAGTGTTCCGGTTCAGCCCCAAAACGGCAGCCGCCTTAATTTGATTGCCCTTTGTTGAATTCAAGGTCATCGTGATTAACGGACGCTCAATTTCATGCAAAATACGATCGTAAAGACCTGCAGGCGGCACACCATCTTTGTGAGCTTCGAAATATGTCTCTAATTGCTTGGCGACTGCGTCTGCCAAACCATCGCCATTGAAACCAAGGCCATTTAATCCATTCCTTTTTGAAAATTCCGGTAATTCTTTTTTAATTGCATCAATGCCAACAGTGTCATGTGCATACAAGGCAGTGAGACGACGGATCAAATTTTCCAACTCACGGATATTCCCAGGCCAATGATGTTGCTTAAGTCCCTCGATTGCTTCCTGATCCAGAACTTTTTCAGAATTTCCCTCTGCATTTGACTGCCTGAGAAAATGCCGGACTAATTCGGGAATATCTTCAACTCTTTCGCGTAAAGGTGGCAGCCGAATTGGCACGACGTTTAAGCGGTAGTATAAGTCCTCTCGAAAAATTCCTTCTTGCACGAGTGATAGCAAGTCACGGTGAGTTGCTGCAATAATACGGGCATTCGCGGTCAATGCCGAACGGCCGCCTACCGTGGTGAATTCACCTTCTTGCAAGACTCGCAAGAGGCGGGTTTGCGCCTCCATCGGCATGTCGCCGATTTCGTCTAGAAATAGCGTCCCGCCATTCGCTTGTTCGAAACGACCGGCATAACGACCCACAGCGCCAGTAAAGGCGCCACGTTCATGTCCAAATAGCTCGCTCTCAATCAATTCTCGCGGTATGGCGGCCATATTGATGGCAACAAATGGTCCTTCCTTACGATTGCCATAATCATGTAAAGCACGGGCTACCAATTCCTTCCCTGTACCCGATTCACCTGTAATCAGGACGGTCAAATCAGTCATCATAAGTCGCGCCATTACTCGGTAAATTTCCTGCATGGCATTTGACCTGCCTATTAGCGGTAAATCATCGACCGGCTGTGATTGTGCTCCTACAAGTTTTTCAGGTGCCGATTGCGTTAGTGCACGCTCAACAACGGCAATAAGTTCGTTCAAATCAAAAGGCTTCGGTAGGTACTCAAACGCACCCCGTTCATTCGCACGAACCGCCGTCAGCAGCGTGTTCTGCGCGCTCATAGCTATAACTTTCAAATCTGGCCTAATTTTCTGAATTCGAGGGATTAAATCCAAAGCATTTTCGTCAGGCATAATAACATCAGTTATAACTAGACCGCCTTCGTCATTCGATACCCATTGCCATAGCGTTGCTGCATTGCTTGTTGCACGTACTTCATAACCGAGCCGACCAAGTGCTCGGCTCAAAACCTGACGAATTGAACGATCGTCATCAGCAACTAAAATTGTGCCATTGGACATCAGTCTGCAGCCTGCGAATTTTGCATCACCGGCAATAATATCCGGAATGTTGTTCCATTTTGATTGGATTCCAAATCGATTATACCGCCGTGATCATCGGTCAATTTCGCTACCAATGCTAAACCAAGTCCTGTCCCGTCAACTTTCGTCGACACAAATGGATCAAATATATGAGGTTGGAGATCCTCCGGAATTCCAGTCCCATTATCCTGAATGGTCACCATTATCGGCAGATCAAGACGGCTTTTCGAAGCCTGTACCGCCAAACGAATACCGTGCCGAAAGCTTGTTGTGATAACAATCTCCGCTTCATTCTTTCCAAGTGCTTCGCAAGAATTTTTAACAAGATTAAGAAAAATTTGGATTAGATGATCACGGTTTCCAAATACGGGAGGCAACGAAGGATCGTATTCCTGCACAAAAGTAATACCACGCCCAAACCCCCGTTTAGCAATGTCTACGGATCGGTCAAGAACTTCATGAATATTTACATTACCGCGTTCGAACCTAGGATTCTCAGTAAACGCATCCATTTGATCTACCAAATTACAAATCCGGTCCGCCTCTTCAATGATCAGACGTGTAAGTTGGCGATCTTCAACAGGCACGCTTTGCTCTAGGAGTTGGGCTGCCCCCCGAACACCAGACAGTGGATTTTTCACCTCATGTGCCATCATTGCCGCCATACCTCTCAAGGAACGGGCGGAATCTCGATGCTGAAATGTACCTCCTAATCGACCCGCCGACGCGTGTTCTTGAAAACTCAAGACGAGATTACCCTGAGTACCGGCAATCGGCGCGCAATCCACTGTTACACTTCGCGTTCCTAAGCGCGGGGTGGAAAGTCGAAAGCCAAATTCACGTATAACACTTTCTTGAACCCGTGCCTTTGCAATCAAAGACAATAATGGATTATCTGGCAGGACAAGATCGGGTAGCGAGCTTTTTGTAAGGTTTGAAATACTAGATTGAAAAAACTGTTCGGCTGCCGGGTTTGCAAAGACAATACTTCCATCTTGATCGACCACAAGCACCGCCACAGATAGACCACTCAAAATGGCTTCTGTATCCTCAGAGCCAATCATGCCGCAATTCTCATTCGATCCGCATACCTGTCGAACTGCCTTAATACTTCGTCCGCATCTTCGATTCTTAAAATCGACCGCATGGAGGCGTCAATTTGTGGCAATTCAGCCAGATAAGCGGCCAAATGCTTTCGAGCACCCAATACCGCCAATCGCCGCGGATAACAATTAAGAATTCGGATATAATGCGCCTTAATTAAATTCAATTTTTGATTTAGAGAAAATTCATAGTGATTTGTTTTATCGATTAATTTGCAATTTATTTCAGGGATGATCCACGGGCGACCAATGGCAGCTCGCCCAATCATTACCCCATCTGCTTCTGACTCCCTCAAGCATTTCTGCGCATCACCTAGATCGGCAATATCACCATTTGCAATAACTGGAATTGAAACCGCGTGCTTGACTTTACGGATAAACCTCCAATCAGCTTTTCCCGAAAATTTTTGCTCCCGCGTCCGACCATGTACTGTAATCATTTTAAGACCGGCTTGTTCTGCAAATTTTGCGATTTTTACCGCATTTCGATTACTCGCATCCCAACCCGTTCGCATTTTTACCGTTACCGGGATCGAAACAGCATCGGCGATTGCTTGCATGATCGTGCCAGCCAGCTTTTCATCCTGCATAATGGCAGAGCCCGCATATTTATTTACCACCTTTTTTGAAGGGCAGCCAAAATTTATGTCAATCATCAATGCGCCATTGGCCTCGCAGCGTTTTGCTGCCTCTGCCATGACTCGTGGTTCAAAGCCCGCTAGCTGTACGATTGTGCGATCGTCAATTTTTTGAATTTTTCGTAATTCGACATCTTGATCATAGATAACCGCTCTACTCGCGACCATCTCAGTGAAAGTCACATCTGCGCCGAGGGATTTTAAAGTCGCTCGGTATGCGATATCTGTGACACCTGACATCGGCGCCAAAAGGACATGGTCCTTTATACGAAAACTTCCAACTTGAATGACCATTTTTTAAGCATATAAAATATTGCCTAAGAATTGGACATCATAACTACTATCTAAGAAAGATCAAGCCGTTAGGCAACTAAAATGTCATTTACAAAATTCACTCCAAGGTACCCAAGGGAAACTAGTAAGTAAGCAGTCAGACATAGACGAGCTGCAAGCTTACCTCTGAGCCCACTTTTCAAGTGTAAAAACAGTAACACACCAATTAAGATGAATGCTATTAGTGAGAATAGCGCCTTATGCGATAATTCGAAATAATGGCCCGTAGACATAAATTCTGCAGCCATACCAAATAAAATACCTAATCCCAAAACGGCTTCAGCACTCCACAAACCAAGGAGTTCTATTTTGGCTGTGGACGATACCGACGGCAATTGTTCTAAAAAACGACTACGTATCCGCTTCTTTAACGCTCGATCTCGAAGAATTGTAGCAAATCCTGCTATCGCACCAACCGTAACTAGACCATAAGCCAGAATTGAACTCGTAATGTGTAATACAAGCCATGTGGAGCCCACTTTTTCGAAAGGTATTTCCGACACACTGAGCGACGACCAAACAAAAAGCAAAAATGTAATAAGCAAATACGGGCCAAGAAAGATGGCGAGACGAATTGTTTCTCGGGAAAATATTAATATAAGACCAAAAGCTATTTGCGTCGCCAAGATATTTCCCATCAATGCCGTTGACAAACCCACACCCCATTGATGGGCCCAAGTCCAATTAGCAATTGCCAAAAAAGTCGAAACCCAAACAGGAAAAAGAAAAAGACGCCTAAGTCGGTCGTCCAGCAACGTCACGACAACAAATACCGTCAAGAGACATCCAACAGTGAATGTCGAGATTGCAGCATAGCTCATAAAATGAAATATAACCTCATAGGCCTACACATTGAAATGCAGGAATTACGCGTGGACAGTACTTTAAAAAAAATTTTCAAATGACAGTCGCTGCACTTTTACTTGCCGGAGGCCGTGGAATGCGGGCAGGTGGCACTATACCAAAACAATACCGTGAAATTGGCGGAAAGACTATCTTGCGCAGGGCTGTTGAGATATTTTTAGCTTCGCCACTGATCGACATCGTACAAGTCGTCATTCATCAAAATGATGAAGACCATTATCAAAAGGCCGTTTCTGGGCTTGCCCTGCCCGAGCCTGTATTCGGTGGTATCGAGAGACATCTGTCTGCCTTGCGCGGTCTTGAGAGCCTCATTTCGCTCTCCCCAACCAAAGTCTTAATCCACGATGTGGCACGCCCATTTGTGGATAATGGTCTAATTGAGAGGATTGTGAATGCGACTCAGAAGGGGCAAGGTGCCATTCCTGCTTTAGCCGTTGTAGACTCATTAAAAAAAGTTGATGCAAGAGGTTTTATAGAAGCAACCGTTGACCGGACGGCCCTCTGGCGTGCACAAACACCGCAGGGTTTTATTTATTCTGATATCTTGCACGCTCATCAGAAGCGTCAAAAAGAAAATCCAACTGATGATGCCGCTTTGTTCGAGAAAGCGGGTGGACGGATCATCATAGTTGATGGTAATGAGCAAAACATAAAGTTGACGACGCCCGGCGACTTCGAAAGAGCGAGCCTAATGCTGCAATTGAAGGAGAGAATAGTCCATGTCGGGAACGGTTTTGACGTGCATCGTTTTGGTCCAGGCAACCATGTAATGCTCTGTGGAATAAAAGTTCCTCATAGTCAGAGTTTAGTTGGGCATTCGGATGCCGATGTCGCTCTGCATGCCCTGACGGACGCGATTTTAGGCGCTATCGGCGCAGGTGATATAGGCCAACACTTTCCTCCCGATGACGACCGTTGGAACGGTGCACCTTCGAATTTATTTGTCGAGGAGGCAGTCCGAAACGTCATGGATGCGGGTGGTTTAATCTACAATGTCGACATCACCATTATTGGAGAATTTCCAAAAGTAAATCCTTACAGAGAAGAAATGCGTAAATCTGTTGCATCGATGTTGGGTATACCGCCGCGTCGCGTAAATATTAAGGCAACCACCACCGAAAAATTAGGCTTTACCGGTAGGCAAGAAGGCCTTGCAGTACAGGCTACTGCAAGCATTGGACTATCGGCTGAATGAAAGATTTTAAAATCACCATTGGCGTAGTTATCGCCACATTTTTTGGTGTGGGTAAATTTCCATTTGCATCGGGCACGTTTGGCGCCCTATTTGCCCTCCCATTAATCTGGATTTTACATTCGCTATTTGGCGCTATCGGAATAATCGGGTTTGCTATAATTTTGCTCGTCGCAGGCATATGGGCTTCGGAAGTTTATATCGCCATTTCAGATAACAAAGACCCGAGTCCGGTTGTAATAGATGAGGTAGTTGGTCAAGCCATTGCCATATCTTTTATACCCCTCGGGCTCATAGAATACGCCCTCGCCTTTTTGTTATTTCGATTTTTCGATGTGACCAAAATTTGGCCGGCAAATTGGGCTGAAAAACGACCAAATGCCGGACTCGCAGTTATGTTGGACGATGTCATTGCCGGACTATATGCCGGATCCATTTCATTGATTGTCTTATGGTTAATGTCATGACTTATGCCTTTCCCAAAGAGCTCAACAATAATGCGAAAATGCTTATTCATCTTTGTCGCCAAAAAAATATTCGGCTCTCGACAATAGAGTCATGTACCGGAGGCCTACTAGCGGGCTGTCTTACAGATATTGCCGGATCATCAGATGTCTTAGATCGGGGCTTCGTAACCTATTCCAACGAGGCTAAAAACGAAGAAGTTGGGGTAAATCTAGATACTTTAGAGAAATTTGGAGCAGTGAGCGCCCCGGTTGCAAGAGAGATGTGTGCCGGAGCGTTAACGCGCCGGCCGATCGGCGCCGCTGCCTCACTGACAGGCATTGCTGGTCCTGGTGGAGCAACTGCCAACAAACCTGTTGGTCTTGTCTTTATCGGCATAGCAACTCGCTCTAGTAATCCTGTAGCGCATCGTTTTGTCTTTGAAGGCGACCGACAGGCTGTGCGAACTGCTGCCGTCGCAGAAGCAATTAATTTGCTTATCTCGGCAATATCCGGGACTGACTCGAGATAATAAGCTGCTGAAAGGGGTGATCCGATACCATTAGCCAACGCGCATATGTATCGGACCCCAAGGCAAATAATGAGAAGAAGTCCGCGGGATCATTTAATTTTTCCCAATGTGTCTCATTAACCATCTCAATCGCTTGTGGAGGTGCAAGTCGAAGTGTATCGGATACAAACTCTGGCAGATAATAAATAGCATTCGGATACATTGAAGTAGCGGCGAGCAATATGCCCGACACTTCGGCGGCATGGCTTGTGGATTCCAGCGAAAGACGGCCTTGATCAAATATAACGGCCCGTTCGGCGCCTTTAATCACAAGTGAAACGAATTGGCGATGCGTTTTTGAAGGCACAATTTCCGCGTTACGGTAAAATACAATCGATTGAATATTTAATAGTGATGACCGCTCAAAAGCCTTAAGAATCTGACGGCTTGCGGTAAAGGTATCGATCGCACTTGGGCGATGGATCTTTCTCAATGTGACCCCCTCGAATTCTCCATCGCCCGTAAATGAAACACCGCCGCGGGTAAGAGATTGCTCAATCGCTGCGATTGTACTTGCTCGAGGATCGCCAATCCCACGTTCAAAATTGTTCAGAGTTGCCAGAGATATTCCTGCAGCTCTCGCAAGCTCACTTTGCCTGACCCCTAAAAGAGCTCTAGCGGCCTTAAGCATATTAGGCTGTAGCATTCAAAATGCCCTTTAGTCGACTATTCCACGAGACCCATTTAACGATTATTCGATATTATACCTAATATATTCGTCACAATAGAAATTTAACCGAAATGGAATAATTTTTTTATTGCATTTCTTTATGGATATATTTTTCCCACCTGTAAGCTGCGGGTTATATCCGTGCGCTTGCCCTTTTCTCAAATGCAGAAATCATCTTCCGGGCAGCTGTTTCGAATACCACACCCATCATTGTTTCTAAAAGAACGGATTTAAATTCGAATTCGATTTCGAAATGAACGACTGATGTATTTTTAGCCGCTTCTAAAATATACCATTTGCTCCGTAAGTATCTGAAAGGTCCCGATTCTTGGCATGTATCGATGGTCCCCTCTGACCTGTCCAAGGAAACCCGGCTGGCGAAAGTCTCTGTAAAGCCGCGGTAGCCGATTTTGAGATCAGCAATCAACGTGACATCGTTCGGTTTTTCTCGAACTCTGGACGCGACACACCAAGGTAGAAAATCCGCATAACTGTCGACATCGGCAATAATCTCAAATAAGTCGGCAGCGGCAAAGGGAAGTTCTTTAACTTCAGAATATTGACGCACGATCTATATCTATTCCGCCATTGTACTCAAATTAACTTTCGCGATACGGGCTTCCTTTAAACGCGCGAAATCGTCACCGGCATGATAAGAAGAACGTGTAAGAGGTGACGCGGAAACCATTAAAAAGCCTTTTCCCCTAGCCATTTGCGACATCCCTTCAAATTCTTGAGGCGTCACGAAACGCTCAATTGCCGCGTGTTTTGGAGTGGGTTGAAGGTATTGCCCTATAGTCAGAAAATCGACTTCCGCCGAGCGCAAATCATCCATGACCTGGTGAACTTCTTCCCGGCTCTCACCAAGTCCAACCATCATACCCGACTTTGTAAAAATAGTCTTATCAAGTCGCTTTACGCGATGCAGAAGCTCAAGACTTGTAAAGTAGCGTGAACCAGGTCGGATTGTCGGGTAGAGCCGTGGTATCGTTTCAATATTATGGTTAAACACATCAGGCTTTGCGGCCACAACAGTTTCGATCGAAGTCTCTTTATTCATAAAGTCGGGTTTTAAAACCTCAATTGTAGTACCTTGTGATCGTTCACGAATTTCTGTAATCACTTGTGCAAAATGATCACCCCCACCATCTGCCAAATCATCTCTATCAACGGATGTTATCACAACATGCGCGAGGCTAAGTTCTGTAACGGCATCGGCCACCCTTGACGGTTCGAGTGGATCCAAAGCACGAGGCAAGCCTGTCGCAACGTTGCAAAAGGCGCAAGCGCGCGTGCAAGTATCGCCCATGATCATGAAAGTTGCATGCTTCTTCGCCCAACATTCTCCAATATTTGGGCAACCTGCCTCTTCGCAAACAGTGTTTAGACCACTCTTTCGGACGATGTTTTGCGTTTCAAAATACGTTTTCGATGTTGGAGCCTTGACCCGGATCCAATCCGGTTTTCGTGGTGTTGGATTATCTGGCCGGTTTCTCTTTTCCGGATGACGAAGCTTTGGTGCTTGTGCGGTACTCATTCGCGACACGAAATCTCCTCGTTAAAAATGTACGGCTCGCCCATAGGCTTCCAAGACTGATTCGTGCATCATTTCGGATAATGTTGGGTGTGGAAAGATTGTATGCATTAATTCTTTTTCAGTGGTCTCCAAATTCCGGGCAATGCCGTAACCCTGAACCAATTCAGTTACCTCCGCGCCGATCATATGGGCGCCAAGTAATTCGCCCGTCTTTGCATCAAATACAGTCTTTATTAAACCCTCTGGCTCACCGAGCGCAATCGCCTTGCCATTACCCAAAAAAGGAAAACGGCCGACGCGAACCTTGTGCCCCGCTTCTTTGGCTCTTGCTTCGGTCATACCGACAGATGCCACTTGCGGAATGCTATATGTACAGCCAGGGATATTAGTCGTATCAAGCGGGTATACACCCTTTTCACCTTTTATTTTTTCTATACAAATGATGCCTTCATGGCTCGCCTTATGAGCCAACCATGGCGGTCCGGCCACATCACCAATTGCATAAATTCCAGATTCTCCCGTCTCCGACCATTGATTAGTTTCGATATGACCTCGGTCGACCTTCACCTTAGTACCCTCAATGCCAATGTCCTCGACATTGCCGACAATTCCAATCGCCAAAATAACACGGTCAACCTTAATGGACTGGCTCTTACCCCCCTTTTCAACCGTCGCTGTTACGCTGTTCGCAGTTTTATCGAACGATTTCACCTGCGCACCCGTTATTATTTTCATGCCATCCTTCTCAAAGGACTTCTGAGCTAACGCAGAAATTTCCTCATCTTCAACGGGCAAAATGCGGTCTAAAACCTCTACAACGGTAACATCGACGCCAAGATTGCAGTAAAAGCTGGCAAACTCGATCCCAATAGCACCCGATCCCACAACAAGGATCGCCTTCGGCATGCTTTTCGGCACCATGGCCTCTTTATAGGTCCATACGAGCTTCCCATCGGGTTCAAGACCCGCTAGCGACCGCGCCCGCGCACCCGTCGCTAAAATGATATGCGATCCCGTCAGTTCCGCGACCGTCTCGCCATTTTTATTAACACTAAGCTTCTTCGAATCTTTCGGCCCACCGACTAGCCTTCCCCTACCATCGAACACTTCGACTTTATTCTTTTTAAGAAGATGGCCAACGCCGCCGTTAAGCTGTGACGCAACTTTTCGCGAACGATCAATGACCTTCTCCAGGTCTATGTTCGCAGCCTTAACAGAAATACCATAGGTCTCTGCATGCTGAATGTTTCGATAAACCTCGGCGGTTCGTAACAATGCCTTCGTTGGAATGCAACCCCAGTTAAGGCATATTCCACCGAGATGCTGCTCCTCAACAAGAGCCGTTTTCATACCCAATTGCGCCGCCCTGATGGCCGCAACATAGCCACCGGGACCGCCACCAACGACCACTACATCGAATTTTTTTTGAGCCACTATCACTCCTTAAAGCAGCATGCTAAGCGGTTCTTCAATTAGCCGCTTGAAGGCTTTCAAATATTCCGCGCCAATGGCGCCATCAACTGCACGATGGTCGACTGAAAGCGTGCAAGACATAATCGTCGCAATCGCAAGTGCACCGTTCTTTACAACCGGACGCTGTTCACCTGCACCAACCGCCAAAATGCAAGCTTGTGGCGGATTAATAACCGCGCTGAATTCCTTAATCCCGTACATACCAAGATTAGAGATACTAAACGTACCACCTTGGTATTCCTCCGGTCCCAATTTGCCGTCACGCGCGCGTTCAGAGAGTTCTTTCATTTCACTTGAGATCATCTCCAAGCCTTTGTTGTCGGCTTGGCGCACTACAGGAGTGATCAATCCACCTTCAATAGCCACTGCGACAGAAATATCCACTGATTTGTATATCTTTACCCCTTCATCGGTCCAAGACGCATTAGCTTTTGGCACACGGCGAAGCGCAATAGCCGCAGCCTTGATAACCAAATCATTTACCGAGAGCTTATAGGCGCCGTCCGCCTTGGCATTGAGTGTCTTCCTAAGGTCAAGCAAGTCATCAACTTCGCAATCAACCGTCAGATAAAAATGGGGGATATGCTGTTTCGATTCCGTCAAGCGGCGCGCAATAGTTTTCCGCATCGTTGACAAAGTTGTGATCTCAAACTCTGGCTCGTATGGTAACTGTTCCGCCGTGGTCGGCGCTATTGCCGCTGTTTGTGTAACAGCCAGTATATCGCCGTTTAATAATGCTGCCTCAACGTCTGATTTTACAATTCGCCCGTTCGGACCACTTCCGAGAATACCAGCAAGGTCAAGCCCTGCCTGAGAAGCCATCCGGCGAGCCAGCGGGCTAGCAATAATTCGTTTTTCATCCCTTTCAACTGGATATACAGGCCCTTCAACTGACAATGGAGTTGCAGGCATATCTGCTAATGTGTTTGTCGCGGGTTCCGGTGTTACTGCGGGCTGGGTCGTTTCATCATTGCCTGAAGACACAACAGTAACGTCGACGCCTTCTAGGGCTGATTCGTCCTCATCCTCCTCCAATAACAGGGCTATCACATTGTTTACCGCAACCCCCTCTGTCCCCTCAGCAACGAGAATTTTCCCCAGTTTACCCTCTTCTACTGCTTCCACTTCCATTGTCGCTTTGTCGGTTTCTATTTCTGCAATTATATCACCCGAATGAATTGCATCGCCTTCGCCTATGAGCCATTTTGCCAAAGTCCCTTCTGTCATTGTCGGTGACAAGGCGGGCATAAGTATTTTTACTGGCATTTATTTATCCTTTCGCCCTATGAGCGATAGCAAACATTTTTAGCCGCATCCACGATATTTTCGACTTGGGGGAGCGCTAGTCTCTCAAGATTAGCAGCATACGGCAGCGGCACGTCTTTGGAACACACGCGCGCCAGCGGCGCATCCAACCAATCAAAGGCAGCTTCCATCATTAATGCTGCAAGTTCAGAACCAATACCGGAGAAACGCCATCCCTCTTCACAACTTACAATTCGGTTGGTTTTTTTCACAGAATTGACTATGGTCTCAGTGTCGAGCGGCCGAATACTGCGAAGGTCAATGACTTCGGCATCAATGCCTTCACTAGCTAGGCTGTCTGCAGCTTCCAACGCTTTTCCGACCATCATTGAAAAAGCGACAAGGGTCACGTGCCTGCCTTCCCGAACGACCTTTGCACTACCGATCGGTACGAACCAGTCATCACTGACCGGCACCTCGAAACTACTGCCGTACAAAAGTTCGTTTTCCAAAACAAATACGGGATTTGGATCTCTGATAGCTGATTTTAGCAATCCCTTCGCGTCCGCCGCCGAATATGGAGAGACAACCTTAAGGCCCGGACAGTGCGCATACCAACTCGCAAAGCATTGCGAATGCTGAGCTCCAACCCTGGACGCCGCGCCGTTGGGCCCTCGAAAGACAATCGGACATCCCATTTGCCCTCCAGACATATAAAGAGTTTTTGCGGCGGAATTAATAAGTTGATCCATCGCCTGCATTGCAAAGTTAAAGGTCATGAACTCAACAATCGGGCGTAGCCCCATAAATGCAGCCCCCACGCCAATACCAGCAAAGCCGTGTTCAGTGATGGGCGTATCAATAACACGGCGTTCACCGAACTCTTCGAGTAAGCCCTGACTAACTTTGTAAGCCCCCTGATACTGCGCAACTTCTTCGCCCATCAGAAATACCGTTTCCTCTCGGCGCATTTCTTCTGCCATTGCATCGCGTAGGGCCTCGCGAACCGTCAAAACTACGGTTTCACCGCCCCAATCGGGCTCTGGCTGAGTGCTAACACTCGCTGGTGTGTTAACGGTAGCAGGCGCGGTAGTTTCGGCCAAATTAGGCCCGAGCGTGAGTACTTTCGCCATCGAATCCGCAGACGAGGCGACGTCGTCAGCGCTTTCTCCTTCACCAACAATAACCGCGATCGGCGTATTAACGGAGACATTATCAGTGCCTGCAGCCACAAGAATTCGACCAAGCTTGCCTTCATCGACCGCTTCGACCTCCATCGTCGCTTTATCTGTTTCGATTTCAGCAATCACATCCCCGGCAGCAATCTCATCACCCTCGGATTTCAGCCATTGCGCCAATTTTCCTTCTGTCATAGTTGGTGAAAGAGCAGGCATTAAAATTTCTACGGGCATATTAGCATCACTCCCCGCTTAAGCTTCGAGCAAAACATCGGTGTAAAGCTCCGATGGGTCAGGTTCGGCACTATTTTGAGCGAATTCAGCCGCGTCAGATACGATATCCTTAATTTTGCGATCTATTTCTTTGAGCTCGCCCTCGTCCGCAACGCCCTCATCAATCAGCCATCCACGCATCCGATCAATCGGATCCCGTTCAGATCGAACCTTCGAAACCTCTTCACGGCTCCGATATTTGGCCGGGTCGGACATCGAGTGTCCACGATAACGATATGTCTGCATTTCGAGTACATATGGCCCCTTACCAGCTCGACAATGTTCAACTGCTGTCTGTGCTGCTTCGCGCACGGCCAAAACGTCCATACCGTCTACTTTTTTGCCTGGAATGCCATAGGGCTTACCGCGGTTGTATAAGTCCGTTCCCGCAGATGCTCGCTCCTGGCTTGTCCCCATAGCATATTTATTATTTTCTATGACGAATATAGCAGGCAAATCCCAGAGCGCGGCCATATTAAGCGCCTCACCAACCTGCCCTTGATTAATCGCCCCGTCGCCAAGATAAGTAACGCTTACCAGGTCATTTAAATTATATTTGTGGGCAAAGGCGATACCAGCACCGATGGGGACTTGTGCCGCAACTATACCATGACCTCCATAAAAATTTTTTTCGCGGCTAAACATGTGTATAGATCCACCCTTACCTTTTGAATAACCGCCAGCTCGACCCGTCAGTTCTGCCATAACACCACGGGCGTTCATGCCACACGCCAACATATGTCCGTGGTCTCGATAACTGGTTATAACTGCATCCCCATCCTTCAGCGTCGACTGAATACCAACTACAACTGCTTCCTGCCCAATATACAGGTGACAAAAACCACCGATTAAACCCATCCCGTAGAGTTGTCCGGCTTTTTCTTCAAACCGACGAATCAACAACATATCGTTGTAGTATCGGTGCAATTCATCTTTAGAGACGATGTTTTCTTTTTTCTTCGCCGGTCCCCTGGCCCGGGTTCGATCTTTAGCCGCCATTTCGGTCCCCCTGACTGCGCCCCTGTATAGCGCTACGCCTTGCGTTCACCGACAAGTGGTGCGTTGTTATACACGCTTCAATTTCTTTATAAACAATTGTAATACATAAGTTTATTTGAATTTAACCGATTTTTTGTTAAAAAACCAACATAAGTAGATTATACGACGTCATTAAGACCGTCGCTAGAAGAGAATGAATAAAATTTGTACCGCGTGACCTATCTCAAACACTGGTCTATACGTTCCAATAGCAAGTAAATCCCGAACGCAAGTGCAAGCATTTGCAGCGGGCCCTCTTTGGTGACAAACTTTCAATAAATACGCGAAAAACAAATGCCAATCGTTGCGGCCCTGTAAATGGGATATCCTACTTTCTTTAAACTAAATCTGAGATAGTCAATCAATTCGAGCATTACACTTGCGCCAACACAGCAAAAAAAGCGGCGTTAAATTTTTATAGGATTTTCCGGCTAATAGCGAAATTCGATAACCGCATCTGTCTCCTGCTCTATTACTGCGACTAATAGTTTTACCTATTCTTTAGGAATTAATTCCAAAATTCCCTTTTAGCTTTTAACCGCTGTAACGAATTTTAAATCGGCGCATTTTCATTTTTGGCCGGAATAATGAGGCAAATAATCTAATATTATTTAATAAATTTAGAGTAAAAATTCAGAAAACATTCAATTAGGGGATTAAGTGGACGGCCAAAAAAAAACTTTTATCAACTAATTTCATCTACCATCATTAAGATTCGATGCTGCTCGTTAGCCACGAAATGTTCACTTTAATCGAGAATTACAAGCTCATTATAATTTATTAAGTTTAGAACAACTCTTGCCCTTTCATCCAGGATATCCAAATCCAAATTATC
>PBOZ01000028.1 GCA_002724555.1 Rickettsiales bacterium | reverse complement strand
GATATCCTTAACGATGCGCGGTTGCTCACCTGCATCCACTGCCGGGCCTTCGAAATCGTGGTAGCCGATCCAACCCATGATAGTCAACGCCTTTTGGCTAACCGGCAGCAGTCCATGTTTTTGCATCGAAACAGCAGTACCATAACGGCTATGAGTGTGAAGCACGCAATGTCGATCATCGCCCGACATATGAATGGCACCGTGAATGACAAAGCCCGCCGGGTTCATCGGATAGTCGCTCTCGCCCAGCAGGTTTCCTTCGCCATCGACTTTAATCAAGGAAGATGCCGTTATCTCCTCAAAGAACATGCCGAAGGGGTTAAGCAGGAAATGGTCCTCCGTCCCCGGCACCCGAAGCGACAGATGTGTGTTATTGAGGTCGGTCCAGCCATAGAGATAGCACAAGCGGTAAGCTGCCGCCAATTCGCAGCGCGCCTGCCATTCTGCCGGGCTTATATCTGGCGGCCGTCCCTCCTGGGCAAACTCAATGATCGCAGCTTCGGACATTTGCAACTCCCTTCCAAAGATGATTAACCAAAGATGTATGCTGATCTGTCGAATCCTAAACAGATCAAATTTCCACCTAGTTCTGTGAGTAAGGCGTACTAATTAAAGAACAGCAATTATTGACCGCGACGGAGGAGCCGTTCCGATGGCAGACTATCAAAAACCAATCCCACAAGCATCACCTGAAACAGCATTTTTCTGGGACGGGTGTAAAGAGGGAAAACTGCTGCTGCAACGCTGTAAAGATACTGGTAAGGCATATTTCCCGCCGCGCCCATTTAGCCCCTATACGGGTTCACGCGACGTTGAAGTATTTGAGGCGTCCGGCAAGGCTAAACTCTTCAGCTATGTCATCAATCATCGCCCGCCAAAGGGTTTCGAAGATGAAGCGCCATATGCGATTGCCGTCGTTGAGCTTGAAGAAGGCCCACGCATGATGAGTAACATTACCGAGTGTGAGCAAACGCCAGAAGCACTAGAACTCGATATGTCGCTCGAAGTCGTGTTCGAGGACATCACAGACGAAATTTCGCTGCCGAAATTCCGGCCGGCTAAGGGTTAAGGGGAAACAGGGTCATGAAACCAGGTTCAATTGCCGTTGTCGGCGCGTGTGAGACCACCGAGCTCGGCAAAATTCCTCATATGTCTAATATTCAGCTGCACGCAGATGCTGCCCTAAACGCCATGGCGGAAACAGGCCTGAAGCCAAGCGACATCGACGGCGTCGCCTGCTGTCGCGAAGAGCCGACAGAGATGGCGCATTATCTTGGCATCACGCCAAAATGGGTAGACGGCACTGCCGTTGGCGGTACGTCCTTCCTGATCCACCTACGACATGCCTGCGCCGCAATCAACGAAGGTCTCTGCGAGACCGTGCTTATCACACACGGTGAATCGGGCCGCTCGAATGTTGTAAAAACTCGCCCGCCGGTTCATCCCGGCAGTTTGAATGGACAGTTTGAAGCACCCTATGGTGTCGCCGGACCACCCACAATGTTCACCTTGCCTGTGCTCCGTTATTGCAAAGAGTACAATATCCCCATTGAAAAAATCGCAAATGTGGCTGCGATCCAGCGGGAATGGGCTGGCAAAAACCCCCGCGCTATGTTCCAAGATCCTATCACGGTTGATGACGTGATGAATGCGCGGATGATCGCATGGCCCTTTACTTTGCTGATGTGCTGTCTCGTTACCGACGGCGGTGGCGCTTTGATTGTCACTAAATCAGAACGGGCGAAGAATTTCCCAACCAATCCAGTCTATATACTCGGCACCGGGGAAAGCGCCGAGACACGCATGGTGAGCCAGCTCGAAAGCTACACAAGCTCCCGCGCCTTCCGCGTCTCCTCTAACCAAGCCTTTGAGGAATCGGGCATTACGCATTCCGAAGTTGACCATCTGATGATCTACGACGCCTTCGCACACTTGCCGATTTGGGGTCTCGAAGATTTGGGGTTCTGCGAACGAGGTGAAGGTCCGGACTTCATTTGGGAGCGAAATACCGCCCCCGGTGGCAAGCTACCAATGAACACATCCGGCGGCGGCCTCTCCTACACGCATACGGGTATGTATGGCATGTTCGCGCTACAAGAGAGCATTCGCCAGATGCGCGGCTCAGCCCCGGCTCAGGTCGAAGGTGTCCAAATCGGCGTCTGCCAAGGCGTAGGAGGAATGTTTGCTGCAGCGGGCACAATCGTATTCACAAACCAAGAGGTTTAATGCCGCCCTCTCTAGCGAAGAGTGAGGTTTGAGGGTTACTACTGAACGGAATTATCTGGACGCATGACGTATGCGTTCGGATCCCGTTCAGCAAGCTTACTTGGGTCGGAACCCGCGCGTTCTGTAGGCCGAGCCAGTTGAAGCATCAGGACTTCCGCACCCTTTCCACCAGCCCTCAGGGTCGGTGGCGTTTCGCCCGCCTCTACATAGATAAGAGAATGTCGGGGTAAAGTGCCGTCCTGGCTTTCCAGTGTCCCTTCACAGACCAGATAGTATTGTCCTCCCGCATCCGACGGAATCCCTTCAGAAGAGCTGTTTGGGCCCAACCGAATTCCAACAGCATCAACACCATCCGCTTGCAGAGCCATCAGATCTTCTCGTGCGGTCTCGCCACTTTCCAACGATGGACGGGATGTATCGAAATGACCCGCAATATTTCGGCCCGCACGTCCCGGCATTTTGTGTTTGTTGCCCGGCATAGCAAAAAACCCACCACTTGCAATTGGACGTAATGTGAAAAAGGAAAATCCTCGTTTTTCACCATAGATGGGGCCATACGGCGTGTAAGCGTCAGCATACTGGAAAGTTACAGACCGCGCGTCTTTCTTTCCCATCTGACAATCACCCGCGACAACGATCTGGAACTGGTCAATATCGTGAAAATGCGGGCTGATCCGAGCGCCCGGATAATTGCGCTCAACCAGGAAAGCCTGGGGCCCCGTGTCAATAGTGCCAGGACTACCTATATATTCCCGTCGATAGCCCATGCCCTTCGATTGTGGCACTTCTTTTCGGTCAACATTCTCGCTTGAGACGATTTGCATACTTGTTCTCTCCTCCAGCTCAATTACTCATAAGCGGCAGTTTAACAACTTCGCGACGGCGCAGCGACATGGTAACTGCATCGGTCCATTCCATGTATTTCACTGCAGTCGCAAAATCAGTATGCGTGATTTCTTCCTTGCCACGGATAGCGTTAATAAATTCTTCTTCTACCCGCCAGGCGCCTTGCTTAGATTTTGGAATTTTCACTTCCTTCAAGCGCTTATCACCGCGCTTGCCCGTCGCTAACGTCATCTGCCCACCCGGCGCCTGATAAAGGCGGAGCGTGCCTTCGGTTCCAAAAATATGAATATCGACCGGATAAGCCGCAAGGCCGGCAACAGTCGTCACATTAAGACGCATCTGCCCCCCTTGCTCCAACTCACCCGTGATATCAACATGATCCGGAATTGTCGATGCCTGACGGCGCCCTTGTTCATCCCGGCGATGATTGATGACACTTTGCCCGACCGCATGCACGGTCTTCATGGTACCAACCCAACGTATTATCCCTTCGTACCAGATTCCCATAGACATAATATTGTTACCTGACAGGGATCGGTCATGACGCCAATGAAACGGTGCATTGGGATTAGGAAAATCACTGCCAGCAGCGATGCGAGCATCAAGTGCGACCAGCTCACCTATATACCCGCCGCTGATCATGGCAATAATGCTTTGGTCGAACGGCAGTGTCATTGGAGACGGGACGATTTGCGCCGTAAGGTCTGGACGCTGACGCGACATTGCAAGCATCCGGTGTCCCTCAACAGAGTTCATGGCCATCCGCGCTTCACACATCACATGTTTGCCGGCTTCCAGAGTCGCAAGCGTAAGCGTCTCGTGCATATAAGGCCAAGTCCCGATGCAAACAGCATCAATGCTAGAATCATGCAGAATATCGCGCCAATCCGTGCAGACCGTCTCAATGCCAAACTCGCGAGCGATCTTGCGCCCAGAAGCTACACTGCGATTCGCAACTGCGGCCAATTCGACGCCCGGCTGTAGCTTGAATCCTGGGATGTGACGCGATCGAGTATTGCCGCCAGCGCCGATGAATCCGACACGAATTGTTTTCTGAGCCATAAATAGCTTCCTTCCACACGAGTTGGAGGTTAAGCGGCGCACCGCATTTAACATAAAGATTGGTCTCCAAACGCTAATTGCCACGCAAAAACGGGGCCGCGGTTAAGTTAGTTATAGCCCACACAATTACTATTGGCGTCAAAGGCCTTAGCCCGTCCACCTATCCTCAGGGAAACCAGGACTTCGCGGTCTCCCTTTAAATTTAAGCCTATCGAGAGGTCCAGCACCTGATCATGACTGGTAATGGTCTCCTATGAAAACGCCTTCCATGTGACTAGCAAGTGAATTGCGTACGGGCCCGATGTTTGAACTTTTTATACACTCAATTATTCAAAATATTTTTTAAAAATTGATGTGCACCTCTCGGACTACATACTAAGTAATCAAATGGACTAAGGCCGCGCTTCCACCGCAAAGCACCAAGGTCCGCAGAATATCCCAATGCAGCCGGAAGATAGCAATACCCGCGACAACAGTCAGAGCGATTGCCATCAGGTTTGCGGATTCAGCAGCCAGAATTGGTAAATGTATCCCAGCGAATTCGGTGGAACCGACATTTGAAAAAGCCACCTGTAAACCGAACCAAACAGCGAGATTCAAAATCACGCCCACGACAGCCGCGGTAATCCCCGATAGTGCAGCTGACAAATACAGGTTATCGCGCAGTCGCTCGATATAAGGCGCACCGAGAAATATCCAAAGAAAGCACGGCGCGAATGTTACCCAAACTGTAACAACGGAACCAAACACACCGGCTAGAATCGGATCAATGCCAGCAGCGTGGCGATAGGCACCAAGGAACCCAACAAATTGTGTCACCATAATCAGCGGTCCCGGTGTGGTCTCTGCAAGACCGAGCCCATCAAGCATTTCTGCACCTGTAAGCCAACTATGAGTCTCAACCGCTTGTTGAGCCATATAGGCCAATACCGCATAGGCCCCACCGAAGGTGACGACAGCCAATTTGCTAAAGAAGGCCGCCTCTTTGGCAAAGACATTGCTTTCGCCAAAGAGCACAAACAAAGCCGTAACCGGCCCGCCCCAAAGAACCCCGAATATGATTATCAGCAGTACCGAACGCGACGTTGAAGGCTGCAAATGAGAAAGTTCACCGCGGGCGGCCATGGTGTCCACTACACTCAATGACACATTGCCGTTAGCAGGTTGCCCTTTTATCACGATGAACAAGTCAGGCCGCTTAATTCCTCCAATCAAACCGATTAACGCTGCGCCTGCAATGATAATTGGAAACGGTATAGCGAAGAAAAAGATCGCAACAAAGCCACCGCTGGCTATCAAATACATGGGCCTTGTTTTAAGCGCACGTTTTCCAATCCGCAGGACTGCCTCAACCACAACAATCAAAACTGCGGCCTTAACTCCAACAAATGCCGCCGCAACCAGAGGGATTTGCGCATAGAGCGCATAGGCGATGCTTAATATCAAAATCACCAAAGCACCGGGTAACACAAACAACAGCCCAGCAATGAGCCCACCTATTGTGCGATTTAACAACCAGCCAACATAGGTGGCAAGTTGCTGCGCCTCGGGCCCCGGCAAAAGCATGCAATAGTTCAGGGCGTGCAAGAAGCGAAATTCATCAATCCAGCGCCGCTCTTCAACTAGAATTTTATGCATGAGCGCTATTTGACCAGCAGGTCCACCAAAGCTCAACAATCCGATCTTCAGCCAAACGCCAAAGGCTTCCCAAAAGCCCGGTGCAGAACTTGTTTTTTGATCGTCGGGCACCCGGTCCTCCAGACTGGTCATCGGCTTAATATCATGAGCGAAACATGTATTTTATCTGATCCCTTTGCTCGACGAGACAGCGTCTCATAGATCACAAACCCCGAATCTGAAGTCGTGTAATCACCATCATTAGAAGCTGAAATACCGAAGGACATTGCCAAGAGTCCAGTGACTTCGTTCGCCAATTCCAGCCACTCACTGTAAATACGGCCAGACAAGGTTTACATTGCGGCGTTGACACCCGCAATATAGCCCCAAGTGAGGCAAGGGCCGAGCGTGGTGCCGGCACCTACACCCTTCGAGCCGAAACAATTCGCCATGACATTACCGGCAGCATAAAGCCCTTCAATAATAGAACCGTCAGCGCGAAGTACCTGCGCCTTCTCATTGGTGCGCGGACCACCTTTGGTGCCTAGGAAACTCGCCTTAAACGGCATTGCGTAAAAGGGCGGTTTATCAATCGTTCCAAGGGTCGGATTTGGCTCATGATCTGGATCACCTCCTCGGTTGAGATCCCATGTATGGGCACCTCGTCCAAAATCTCCGTCGACACCAGCTTTGGCGAAAACGCTAAATCGCCTCGCCGTTTCTTCAAGTCCAGAAGGATCGACATTGATCTGCGCCGCTAAGTCGATCAAGGTCTCTGCGCGAAAAAAATTGCCATCAAAGATCCTACTTGGCATCGCGTGGGGATATTTCGATGCAAACTGAGAATCGTATATTCTCCAGGCCGGCAAATGCAACGGTTCGTCCGTTTCCGGATCACGCTCAGCGAACGCCAGTCCAACATTCATCTGCTTTTCGTTCACGAAGCGTTTGCCATGCCGGTTCACAATCATCGAATGGGGTAGAAAGTAGTCGGCTGCGGGCTGTCCCTGAAGCCGACCCTCGTACATTACCGGCGTCGTCCCCATCACAAGGGCTTGATCCATCCGGTCGAGTTGGGCACCAATTTCTTCCGCCATCCGCTGCCCATCACCAGTGTTCGTTGACGGGCTCGCCGTCCATTCAACAGGTCCCGGAAAATACTTTGCCATCATTTCCGGGTTCCATTCAAAACCACCACTCGCAAGAATGACACCGCTGGTAGCCGAAACAGTAATCATCTCACGGTCCCGGTCGACTTCGATCCCGGTGCCCCCGCCATTGGCCGTCACGAGGCGCACCGCAGGTGCCTCTGTCCAAATATCGATCCCTGCATCCAAACAACCTTTTAACAGGCCTATGCTTAATGCGTTACCGCGTGTCCGAATATTCCTGAATGTTCGCCAAAGCAGACGTGGTGCATAGCGCAACGCCCATTTCTTTGGATTAGCAAAGAAAAACGTATCCACAACCTCATCATAAGTTAGCCAAACATTAAAGGTTACCTTTCGGACCCGGTCACGCCATTCGCCGAGTATGCCAATCGGCAGCGGGTCCGCTGTAACATTGCGTCCCTTTTCGAGGCCACCTGTCTCCTCAGCATAGGGGTCGGGTTCGTTGTTCGGCGTGAAGCGCAGCGGACTATGCTTTTCCAGAAAGGCGATTACCTCTGGCACATAATCAACGAAAGTCGCCCATAGCGCTTCTTCCGTATTGTGCCAACCGTCGGGCGAAACCGCGCGGATATAATCAAGGACTGCTTCACGGGAATCTACAATGCCGATTTGCTGAGCTCTATGGTTCCTTGGAGCCCAGATGCATCCACCGGACATGGCCGTGGTGCCGCCGACCACGTCTGCTTTTTCGATGATGAGAACCTTCGCGCCACTCGCGTCCGCCGCGAGCGCCGCACTCAATCCTGCAGCTCCGGTCCCAACGACGACGACGTCATATTTGTTCAGCATGAGAATATCTCTTAGCCCGTCACTAACCCGCGGTCGTGACCAAAACGTTCCGTCAGCACCTCCTCGAGTTCTTTCTCGCTGGACGCAACCCATGCACCCGGACGCGTCCGATACGCCTCATGTTTCTTTGGTGCTTCAGGTTCAGTTCCATCTTCTGAAAGCGCCCGAGCACCCGCTATTAAGCTGCGACGAAATTTGACGATGGCAGAATCTGTAGCCGTCAGCGCTTCGCGTGTGCGATCTGCTATAAAGCCCTGGCTTTGCTGGATCATAATGTCCTGCTCAGCTGTTCCCAAGACGCCAGTGTAGGTTGCGTTTTTCTGCGTGCTGCGATCGATTTGGTAATCGTTCCCGCGATTGCGGACCGGCATGTAATCCGAACCAATCTCTGCGATAATGCCATGCCCTTTGAGAAATTTTTCGCGCTCTTCTTTATGGAGATCGCGTTCCGGATTCCAAGCGTAACAATACATCCAGCACGAATGGTCGTCGATCGGTACCAGTGTGAAGCCATAATAGGTTTCGCCAGGCACTGTCGCTGGCCCCGTCCCATGTGACGGCAGCATAAATTGGGTCATCCGCCAATAGAGCTCGTTATCACGGTCTGTCGCCCGCGCACCGCCAACTACAAAGCCAACATCGTGATCAAGAATATCGAATTTTGGGCGGCCGTCACGGCGCATCCATTCAAGATGCCGGTTTGGAGAATTGGCATCCTTGTTCTCAGTCGTCTGAACGTGCGGTGCGGGCATATGCAGGAATGAAAAATGAGATGTATCAAGGTCACCTTCCATCGCCTGGGCCCAGTTGCATTCGAGCATTTGTTTCATAACATAGCATTTGTTGTCAGACATCAGACCAAATTCCATTTTTGGGACGTCCGGCATATTTCCATTCAGGGGCCCCATATAGGCCCAAATGATTTGGCCGAATTCTCGGGTGGGATAGGTTTTGATGCGAACCGTCTCGTGATGGCGCACACCCGGCGGTACATTGGGCAAATCCATCGCCCTACCATTTACATCGAATTTCCAACCGTGATAGACGCAACGCAATCCACACTCCTCATTGCGGCCAAAAAACATGTCCGCACCACGGTGCGGACAAACACGGTCCATCAGGCCGATGCGACCTTCGGTATCACGAAATGCCACGAGATGCTCACCCATGATCGTTACGCGGAGAGGCTCACCATCAGGTTCTGGCAGCTCCTCAGAGAGTGCCACTGGCTGCCAGAAGCGGCGGAAATATTCTCCCATCGGCATCCCCGCATCCGTTTGCGTTAGAATGTCGTTTTCTTCTGCAGTCAACATTGTCTTTCACTCCAATTCTATGTTTCGCCTGACCTAGCGCACTCTAAAACTCTTCCAATAATCTTCCTTTACCATAAAACTTATCTTCGATACCCGCCGCTCTCAGCGCATGCCAGATCAATGCAACATTAATGGCGATCATCGGCTTGCTAAGCTGATGTTCCAGTATTGGAAACGAATTAAGAGTACTAAGGTTGGTTCCCACCTGGACAATTGCATCAACATCGTCTCCATCAAGTTCATTCACAACAATGTCTAAAACCTGATCACGTGGAGTATTCGCAATGCCGTGGGCACTATCACATTTCAGCCCGTGCAAGCGCTTGATTTCGTAACCGCTTTCGCCAAAAAATTGCCGAACCTGCTCATCAGCGACAGGCTGATACGGCGTTAATACAGCAATATTCTTGATGTTGAATGCCTTGAGCGCGGCATCCGCTGCATTAGCACCCGTCGTCAAACCCATATTAAGACCAATGATCTCGCGGATACGTTGCTGAAAAGCCTCGTTGCCGGACTTGCCACCCCAAAACGTTTCTGCCGACATACCCATCATCGCGTATGTAATTTCCGCTGTAACCAGATCACGCATCGATAATGGAATAGTATCTTGGATCGCTTCGACAAATTTTAGGAACGTTTCATCGTCGGAAAGATCACGGACTTCGATATAAAAACGCCCAAAATGCCAAGTCACCCCCTCAGGAATAATCTTTTGACAATCGTACTCCATCGCAATGTTAGTTGAAGGGATAGCAACGCCGATCCGCGCCCGCTCCCCGATCCACCGTTCTTCCTGCATTTAACATCCTTTCTAAAACCAAGCTGGATCGTCCCCAACAGGAATCTATCCTCTATTGCTGAAGGGAGCATGCCAATGGAAAAAACCGTCGTTATAAAAGCCTTAGATAATGTGGCAACATGCCTAGCTGATATGACGGCAGGCGAAACTGCCACAATACGCATTGATGATCGGGAAACAATCATCACACTTCAAAATGACATTACCTTTGGCCACAAAGTCGCCCTAGCGGATATCCCCAAGGGTGGAAAAATTTTTAAATATGCAGAAGTTATCGGGATTGCGTCACAGAGCATTACGATGGGCGAGCATGTTCATATTCATAATGTCGAAAGTATTCGTGCCCGGGGGGATAAAGCATGACGGAATTTATGGGCTACAGGCGCCCTGACGGCAGGGTCGGTGTGAGAAATATCGTCGCCGTCGTTTCCGCAATGGACAACACTAATCCTTGTGCAAACCGGATCGCCAATATCGTGGACGGGGCCACGGCCATAGCCACGCCATTCGGACGAACGCAGATTGGGTACGATTTTGAGATGACGCTGCGCACTCTATCAGGGATCGGCGCACATCCGAACGTCGCCGCCGTGCTTGTATTAGGATTGAGCCTAGTAACAGCGGAAGCTTTGGCCACGCGAATTCGCCCTAGCGGCAAACCCGTCAAAATTTTAGGCCTTCAGGAAGCCGGCAGTACCATGGCTCTAACAACCGAAGGGGTTCGGATCACCGCTGATCTGGTCGTCGCTGCGTCTGAACAATCACGCGAGCTTTGCGATTTTTCGGAATTAATTATCGCTGTTGAGTGCGGCGGCTCTGACACTACATCGGGGATGGCATCAAATCCAACGGTGGGATTATTCGCCGACCGCTTTATCGATGAAGGTGGAACAATTATCCTTTCAGAACCAGCGGAATTTATGGGAGCAGAACACATACTAGCTTCCCGCGCGGTCAATCCGAAAGATGGGGAGCGGATCTTTCAAATGGTGAAATGGTTCGAAGACGAAGCAAAACGCAATGGCGTCGATATGCGTGGTACTAATCCCACGCCCGATAATATAGACGGTGGTCTTACCACCTTGGAAGAGAAGTCGCTGGGCGCAATCGCAAAAGGGGGTTCGCGCCCTATCGTTGAAGTAATCGACTATTCTGAACCACCGACAAAAGCCGGGCTTGTGATAATGAACACACCGTCGGCCGCATGCGAGTCTATGACAGGTTTGCTCGGCGGCGGTTCGCATATGATTATTTTCTCGACAGGACGCGGTAATGCTATCGGCGCACCAATCTCACCAACAATAAAAATTACCGGCAACCCGCATACCGCCGCAACAATGAGAGAGAATATAGATATTGATGTCAGCGCGATCATTACTGACGGCGAAGCACTAGAAACCGCGGCTGACCACCTATGGAACGAAATGATAAAAATCGCCCGAGGTAAAATTACTCGCTGCGAAGTCCTACAAGAAGATCAGCTTTCCGTGAGCCGCTTTGGGCCATCGGTGTAATTCTATTCGTGAATATTCTGCTCTTAGCTACTGTGGAAATAGGATCCAGCATAGTTCTTTCTGGATACCTATATTCGAGGGTTTGATGAGCAACAATTGGTTTCAAAATGAATGATTTAACAATGTCTCTCAGCGAACTCCGCGCACTAATACGAAACATCCTTGTCGGTCATAACACAAGCGACGTTAATGCGGCACAAGTGGCTGACGCCCTAACACTGGCCGAAGCAGATGGTCAGAAGGGACATGGCGCTTCGCGCATCCCTTCATACGCTGCGCAATCACTTACTGGCAAAGTCGATGGTCACGCAGAGCCAATGGTCGAACAGGTTTCGGAGGCCGCCTTACGCGTCGATGCGTGCAGCGGGTTTGCCTATCCGGCCCTTAACGCTGCTATTGAAGCTCTAGGCCAGTTAACGCCAAGATTAGGCATTGCCGCCGCCGCCATTACCAACTCCCATCACTCAGGCGTTGCCGGCCATCAGGTGGAAGCCCTTGCAAATAAAGGATTGGTCGCGCTGAGCTTTGGCAACGGTCCGGTTGCCATAGCGCCGTGGGGTGGAAAAAAAGGTGTTTTTGGTACGAACCCGCTCGCCTTTGCCGCACCACAAACCAATAAACCACCTCTCGTTATTGATATGAGCCTCTCGAAAGTTGCTCGCGGCAAAGTAAATGTTGCAGCGCAAAAGGGAGAAATGATCCCCAAAGGCTGGGCGGTCGACCAAGACGGCAACCCGACAACCGACCCAAAAACGGCTCTAGACGGTACAATGTTACCGATGGGCGATGCCAAAGGTGCGCAACTTGTCCTGATGGTTGAAATCTTAGCAGCCGCGCTCTCCGCCTCTCAATTCGGTTATGAAGCAAGCTCCTTCTTCACAGGTGAGGGTGAGCCACCACATATCGGTCAGTTTCTGATTGCGCTCGATCCAGGCCCGATTTCAGCGAACGGTTTTGCCGGACGGCTTGATGATCTGTTGAGGGCCATTACCGATCAACCGGGAACGCGTCTGCCGGGACAGCGTCGCATGGGTTTACGGGTAGCCGCCGAACGCGACGGTGTCACTTTACCGGCTGGCCTTGCAAAGACGCTACGGGAAATGCCCGGCGGTTCGCACTAGATTAATAGTAAAGAACGCCATCTCAGGGAGAAGACCATGAAATCGACCGTTTACGCCGGTGCCGCCAATTGGTCAGCAGCGGATAGCAAAGATCATCGCTTTGGCCTATTTCGGCTAAAGTCTGGCACTACCAGTTGGGAGAACATCACCAATAGCGGGCTGCCAGATAAGTGCGAAATCCGCGCAGTTGTGGTCGACCCACGGAATACGAACCGCGTATTTGTAGGCACACAGGTTGGTCCATACGTCAGCGAAGACGGTGGTGATAATTGGACTGCACTCACACTTCCGAGCGACAATGCAGTTACTTGGTCGATCCTACTGCACCCCGACGATCCTGATATCGTATATGCCGGGACGCAAGACCAAGGCATTTTCCGCACATCAAACAGCGGCAAGAGCTGGGACGAGCTCGAAGTACCGGAACCGAATGGCCTCTGCCGCATGGGTTTTCCAAGCCGCACTGTTAGAATGTGCCTCGACCCAAGCAATCCCGACGAAGTATATGCTGGTGTTGAAGTTGGTGGTCTTGTTCGAAGTCTTGATGCCGGTGAAACCTGGGAAGATATAGGCGGCGGCTTACTCGAACTTGCCAAAAAAGAACATCTGAAAAGTCAGATCGGAAGTAATACTAAGACCGAAGGCATGATGGATACTCACGCGACAACCATCAGTGCATCTCGGCCTGGTACACTCATTCACGCAACCCGCATGGGACTATTTCGCAGTGACGACAAAGGGGAAACTTGGAACGAAATGGGAATCGGAAAGCATTCCCCTTTGACCTACGCACGAGATGTACAAGTTTCTGTTCATGACCCAGACACTCTTTACGCCGCCCTCAGCGTTGCTGCGGTTAGCGATACGGGCTCGCTCTATAGGAGTAAAGATTTTGGTGAAAGTTGGAGCCGATTTGACGTCGACGTTTCGGTCGAGAGCACAATGATGCATATCGGCCAAAGTGCAAAGAGTCCGGACTGCGTCTTCGCCGGAGCCCGCCGAGGACAAGTCTTCGGCACTGAAGATGGTGGCAATAGCTGGACCCAAATGGAATTACCCGGTGGGGTGCAAGGCGTCTATTCCGTCGCCTGCGCATAATATTAATTTACCATCACCTCGATTTCTCTTTTCAAGGAAAGAGACCTAAGGTGAGGCAAATTACTACCTTGGCCAGGTGCGAAGGCCTATCAGGCCACCATCGACAGGCAAATTGACGGCGGTAACCCAACGCGCTTCGTCAGAGAGGAGATAGACGGCGGCGTGTCCGATATCCCATCCCGTGCCTTTAGTCTGCATCGGCACCATTTCAACGCGGCGCTGCAATGCTTCCTCACCTAGATGGGCAACCATCGGCGTTTCTACCGTCCCGACGATGATGCAATTGCAACGGATATTCTGCGTCGCATAATTGGCGGCAGTCGAATGGGTCAAGCCGTGCAAAGCCGCTTTTGCGGTGGCGTAAGCAGCAGAGCCCGTATCTGAGATCATTCCGGCCCACCCTACAATAGAAGATATATTGACGATCGATCCACTTCCTGCGCGCAGCATTGCCGGTATAGCGGCCTTCGTTCCCTGCATCGAGGTCTTAAGGTTGATCTCAACAACACGGTCCCAGTCATCCTCCGCGATCTCCACCACCGTTCCTGGATGCCCTCCGCCGATATTATTTACGAGGCCCGTAACTTTACCATAACGTTCCTCCGCCGCAGCCACCATTTCATACGCTTCTTTCTCCTGCGATACATCACCCGCAAAGACCATCGCATCGCCGCCTTCGGATAAAATTTCCTTTCGTAAAGCCTCAGCTCGCTCCGCAGAACGGTTTACCAACACGACTTTAGCGCCTTCGCGTGCCGACAAAAGCGCCATCGCCTTGCCCGTTCCCACACCTTCGCCACGCGACGCGGCGCCCGCGATGATAATGACCTTGTCGTTCAACCGTCCGGTCATGCCCCTCCCCTATTGTGATTAGTATCGAACTAAAACTGGCCGTCAGATATACATATCTCGGAGATTATAGTTCTTCACAACGCTTTGACGCGTTTCATCATTCCACCGGTTCATTTCGATGTCATTTGCCAAAGGTGCATAATGATAGGACATTTCTTCCGGGAACCGCTGACGGCGGGCATCAATGCCGATGGATATCATGCGGCTACGCTCATGGATATGCGCGTCATCAAACGTGACCACACGACCATCGAGGTGCTCAACCGTCATATCTTGAACCCGGTGGCGTGGGAAGAAACCAGCGTTCAAGGTGACACGCCTTTCCCTGGAGGTATTCGCAAAAGAGCCATGCAAGACCTGCCGATTGAGCAAGAACGTATCACCAGCCGCACAGAGCAAAGGCATGGCGCCTAAGATCCGATCCGATCCCGCTTCCTTAACCAACTGCCGGATGTCAACTTTCCCAAGTTTGTGGCTGCCAGGCAGAATCCACACACAATTCGCCGCAGTACTCGGAAATAATTGTGTCATGAAATTGAAGCCATGGGCACCTTGGTCCCAGTCTGAGGATTTCCAATGTGTCGTCCCATCCTGATGCCACGCCACAGATGGGCCGAGACCAGGCTCCTTGATGAAGGTGACCTCATTATATGGAACAAAGTCCGGGCCTAGAACGGCTTCCGCGACCGCCAGAAGGCCAGGGTGACCATAAAGACGCAGCGTCGTATCCATCAATTGGAGATTGCCGTGTAGGTTTTGCACCGTCCATTTAGGTGAATCTCTCGCAGGAATAGCCTCGTGCATCGCGGCAGGGTGACGGCCTTTGTTCTTAGCCGTGCCGCCAAGAGGGTCGCTTAACGGCCGCGCATAACGATAAGGCGCCCGTGTAAATTCCTGACCCATTGCTGGCCGGCCCTCAGAGTCCACATTGCCCTTTGGTTCCACAGGCGCACCAGAGAGCATATGCTCAACATCGGCGCGAAGCTCTTCAAGTTCTTCATCCGAAACGACATCTTCGAAAACATAAAAACCATGCTCCCAATAGGCCTCTAGGATCGATCGGTCTAACTTACCGTCCGTGTCAAACTCGATAGGACCGCGATTACCAATTTCATGAGCCCTTTGGGTGCCTTCGGCGATGTAGTCTACCATCGCGCGCGCGTGCTCTTCAGCGGATAATCTGACTTGGGAATTTATGTCGTTCATGCCTGACCTCATAAAATCGTTCCGGCAGATAAAGAAATAAAACAAATGTAAGCAAATTAGCAAGGCACCGCCTTGCCTTCAAAAAAGGCGTTTTGGCCATCAATATAGTATCTCATGAGAGATATCCCCTTTAGGATTACATCTGCTTTATTGGAGAAAAGCGGCCAAAACCTATGTTCCCTAATGGCAGTGTTTAAAAGATCCGGAACATAAAGCCCGAGTTGACTAGATTTTAGGCGAGAATGGAAAAGAGCAGGCAATGAACAAGCGAGAATTTGACGTCGTAATCGTGGGGGCTGGGTTCGCTGGGATGTATTTGTTACATCAAATGCACAATATAGGCATGAGCGCTCGAGTGCTCGAGGCGGGTACTGATGTCGGCGGGACATGGTACTGGAACCGCTACCCAGGCGCGCGCTGCGATGTTGAAAGTATGCAATATTCTTATCAGTTCGACGACGAGCTGCAGCAAGAATGGTCCTGGTCCGAGCGTTACTCGCCACAACCAGAGATCCTGAAATATGCGCAGCACGTCGCAGACCGCTATCACCTTAGGCCCGACATCGACTTCAATATGCGCATTAAATCCGCCACTTTCGATGAGGCGCGCTCTCAATGGACACTGACCTCAGAGAATGGCCAAATGACAACTGGCCGATATTTTGTTATGGCGACAGGATGCCTGTCCGCGCCTAACTGGCCAAAAATTGATGGTTTAGACAGGTTTGCCGGTCCTACCTATCACACAGCGCTATGGCCCCATGAGAAGGTTGACTTCACAGGACTACGTGTCGGAGTTATAGGCACGGGTTCTTCCGCTATCCAATCAATCCCCCATATTGCCCGCGAAGCCAGACATCTGACCGTTTTCCAGCGGACAGCAAACTATGCCATCCCTGCTCATAACGCGCCGCTCGACCCCAAAACAGAAATAAAAACCAAAGCGACCTACAATGAAATGCGAGCTCGGGCCAAAACAACACCGGGCGGTCTGGACGTGGTGTACAATCAAGACTTGGTCCACGATGCCACACCAGAAGAACAGTTCGCCGCGTTCGAACGGAATTGGAAGCGCGGCGGGCTCGGTTTCATGAGTGCCTTCGGCGACTTGATGTTGGAGAAAAGCGCCAATGACATTGCCGCCGAGTTTGTGCGAGAAAAGATCCGCGCCACCGTCGACGATCCGGAGACGGCGGAAAAGCTCTGTCCAAAGAACATTATCGGTGCGAAACGCCTCTGCGTGGATATCAATTATTTCCAAACCTACAACCGAGACAATGTCGAGTTGGTCGATGTAAGTGAAGTGCCAATTAACGCAATCACTCAAACTTCTATACAGGCGCACAATATAGACCACGAGATCGACGCTTTGGTGATCGCAACAGGTTTTGATGCCATGACCGGTGCGCTAACGCAGATGGATATCCGGGGACGAGAAAAAGTATCACTTGCCGATCAATGGAAGGATGGACCGTCTACATATCTTGGGCTCGCTATGCACGATTTTCCAAACATGTTCACCGTGACGGGACCCGGAAGCCCGAGCGTTTTTTCGAATATGTTGCCGACTATCGAGCAGCATGTAGATTGGATTGCCAATTGCCTGGGTCATGCTAAATCCGAGGGGTACACGGTAATTGAAGCAGACGCCGAGGCCGAAAGTGCGTGGTGGGCGCACTGCCAGGATCTCGGTAAAGTTGGCCTGAAGACTGTCACAGATAGTTGGTATGTTGGCTCAAACGTAGCTGGGAAAGCGCGCGTATTCCTGCCCTATTTCGGCGGTATCCCAGCCTACTTTAAAAAATGCGAAGAAGTCGTTCAGAACGGTTACGAAGGCTTTTCCTTTAGTTAGGAACGGAAATGAACCATCTAGACCGAATTAAAGAAGAATTCACAAGGCAGGCCGATACTTTTGCTGTCCACGCAGTTAAAGCTGATGAGAAAGTAGAATTACGTTTCCAGGACGCGCTTGGTGATGCTGGCAAGGGCAGCCTGCTAGACGTCGCCTGCGGCCCTGGCGTTATCACTGCAGCTCTGGCAAAAGCCGCAAAAAATATCACCGGCTTCGACGCTACACCAGTAATGTTACAGAAGGCACAGATCCGATGCGAATCGGCTAACCTAACGAATGTTCATTTCCAAGAAGGCGACGCCCAGAAAATGCCGTTCAATGATGCGGTCTTTGACGGTGTTGTCACACGTCTCGCAATCCATCATTTTGCCGATCCAGCAAAGGTTATATCCGAGATGTATCGGGTACTTAAACCTGGCGGTCGTGCGGTGATCATCGACGTCATTGCCAGCAACAATACAGAAGAAGCAGCCTTACAGAACGCTATCGAGACCATCCGCGACCCCTCGCATGTTCGCATGCTGCCAGAGGGCGAATTGTTCAGCCGAGTTAAGGACGCGGGATTTGTCGTCCAACAAATTTCGGGGTGGGACAAAGATCGGGAGTTTGAAGAGTGGTGCAAGATCGTGAATGACCCGCAACGCATTGGACCGCTTCGCACAATTGCTCGCACTTTGGCGAGAGATGGCCGTCATGCGGGTTTCGGTCTATCGTTGAATGATCAGGATGAACTGAAATTTTTTCATCGCTGGCGTATGATCGTCGCGGATAAAACAACAGGTTGAAGCATATGCTCGCAGAGGCTATCGAAAAGAATTACAACAAACTCGGCATCGAGATAATCGAAACGATTTATTCCGACGATTACCTATCCATCGGCGGCACTGACTCCACTGAAAAATTAGCCGCACTGGCCGGTGTCACGCAGCATAGCCGAATATTAGAAATTGGCAGTGGCGTCGGCGGCCCTGCATTGCATCTCGCTGAAACTTTCGACTGCCATGTCGTCGGTCTTGACCTTGTCAAAACGAATGTCGAGGAAGCAAATAGGCGTGCGAAAGCGAGAAAACTCGACCACCTCACCTCGTTCCAGCAAGGAGATGCTCTTAATATGAACTTTCCTAGTGGATCGTTCGATATCGTTTGGGGACAAGACGCATGGTGCCACATTCCTGATAAGGAAAAACTTATAGAGGAAATTGGAAATGTCCTGAAATCTGGTGGACAGGTCGCGTTTACAGACTGGGTCGAAACAGGGCCACTTACTGGCAAACCGCGTGAGGACATGCTGGCTGCTATGGCAGCCCCGAATATTGCCACTCTAAACGATTATAAATCTTATCTCGAGAACAACGGCTGCAAAGTCGTTCACCAAGAAAACGTGAGCGATGTTTTCGCCGACCAGTATAAGACAATTATGTCTCGGCTTATCGAAATGAAAGACATACTTTCAGAACAATTTAGCCCAAGAATTTTCGAGATCGTCGTAGAACGGAATAATTGTATTCTTGAGGCCTTCCAATCCGGCGCGCTTGGCGGCGGCCGCGTCGTGGCGCAAAAGCAGTAGGTCATTCGAACGCAAATTTAATCGTCGCACAAATCCAAAATTTTGCATGCGGTGCCAACAAACCCGCCGGATGTTATCTCCTTTATGATTTGCTGGCCTGTTCGTTAACTCGTGTAAGGATGATCTTGGAATAGTTCCTGACGAAAATCCATGCCATGACCCGGTCGATCTGGCGGTGACATCATGCCATTTTTCGGGTTATTTGGTTCAACCCAAAGGTGATCGTACCAACCCATATACTCAAGCCACGACGGATTATCGATCGACGCTGTCAGATGGACGCTGAGCTCAGGAAACATATGCCACGCCATTGTTAAACCCGACATATGGGCATGTTCAGAAATAACCCGTAGTTCGGTATAGCCACCACGCATTATATCTGGTTGGAGGATTGGCACCTTCTTACTTTCGAAAAAAGGCTTGAAATCGTGGTGCGTAAAATTATTTTCGCCCCCGACGATCGGCGTCTTAATTGCGTCCGCGATTGCATGATAACCGTCGAAGTCATCCGCCATAACAGGTTCCTCTAGCCACGTCAGATTGAAGGGGTCAATCCGTTTACCTACGGCAATGGCTTCATCGACAGTCCATCCCTGATTGACGTCAACCATAATCTCAATGTCGTCGCCAAGTGCCTCCCTCATATCACGGACGTTTACGACGTCTTCATCATGTGTAAAAACATGCGCCACTTGCATTTTAATCGCAATAAAACCCTCACTTACAAAACGCTTTGCCTTTTCGATCATACCGTCATGTCCAAGCCCCCTAAAACAACCTGAGCCGTAAACAGGCAAAGGATTTGGCCGGCCACCCCATATCTGCCAAAGTGGCTTCCCTTGATGTCGCCCAAACGCGTCCCAAAGCGCAATATCTAATGCCGACATCGCCATAAGAGTGATACCCATACGCCCCTGAATAAAGGTCGCTTGCCACATCCTCTGCCACAACGCTGGGACGTCATCGGCTTCTTCACCAATAAGTATCGGCGTCAACATCTCATTAATGCACATCTCAAGCGTGCGCATTCCACCCGCCAAGGGGTGCAAATGGCCGGTTCCAATCACGCCAGAATCAGTCTCCACCTCCACCACAAGCAGATCAATATTAGGTAGGGTCAGAAAACCTGTTTTCGGCGGATCGCTGAAGGGCACCGATAATAAATGCGTGCGGATTTCCTTTATTTTCATAGCACCAACCCAAAACCTTTCATATATGATTGTGACGAGGTAAGCCTGGGCAAGCAAACTCATATAGCTACAGGCTTCCCAAGGGATTAATTTTATATAGATTTCTTAGGGAAACGCGGAACGTTCGAAAGGGTATCATGTCTAGACAGGAACAACGAGAGGCTATCGTAGACGCTATCATTGTAGGCGCCGGTTTCTCCGGCCTCTATCTCTTGCATCGCTTCCGTAAGCTGGGACTTAGAACCCGCGTTTATGAGCGTGGTCAAGGCGTTGGCGGAACTTGGTATTGGAACCGCTATCCCGGCGCGCGATGCGATGTCGAAAGTATGCAATACTCCTATTCCTTTGACGAAGACTTAGAGCAAGAATGGGAGTGGCCGGAGAAGTTCTCAGCCCAGCCCGATATCTTGGCCTACGCAAATCACGTTGCCGACCGGCTAGATCTTCGGAAAGATATAGATTTCAGCGTTGAGGTCACATCCGCACATTTTAATGAGAAAAGCCGTCGTTGGCTTATCAAAACCGACAAAGGCGAACGGGTAACGACGCAATATTTTGTTATGGCGACCGGATGCATATCAACAGCTCAGACGCCTGACATTGAAGGATTGGCCAATTATCAAGGCAATACCTATCACACCGGCAATTGGCCGCACGAGAAGGTGGATTTCACAGACCAACGTATTGCCGTGATCGGCACCGGTTCATCGGGAATTCAAGCCATCCCCGTACTAGCCAAAGAAGCAGCCCATGTGACTGTGTTTCAACGGACACCAAATTACTCCATTCCCTCTCAAAACGAACCAATGACACCGGATTATGCGAAATCCTGGAAAGAGAAGTACCCGGCGCTTCGCGAAGAAATGCGTTATACCGGACATGGCAGTATGAAGGACCTTAACAATAAGCCAGCAATGTCAGTTGACGACAAAGAACGTCAAGAAACCTATGAAAAACGCTGGAAGATAGGCGGTTCGGGCTTCCTTACATCTTTCAACGATCTCCTTTTCAGCCAGGAATCGAATGACACGGCCTCTGAATTTGTGCGTAATCAAATACGACAGATTGTGGAGGACCCCGCAACAGCGGAACTTCTAGCGCCTAAAACATACCCCATTGGCACAAAACGTATTTGTATAGACAGTGGCTACTTTGAAACCTACAACCGCGACAACGTCGAATTAGTCGACATCAGTAAAAAGCCGATCGAACGGATCACACCGACAGGACTCATGGCCAACGGCCGCGATTTCAAATTCGACAGCATCGTGTTCGCGACTGGCTTTGATGCAATGACGGGTACACTCTTTAACGTGGATATACGCGGACGCGGCAACTTGGCCTTAAAAAAGAAGTGGTATGCCGGACCGCGGACTTACCTTGGTCTTATGTCAGAAGCATTTCCAAACCTGTTCATGATTACAGGCCCAGGAAGCCCGTCGGTTAAGAGCAATATGCTCGTTTCTATTGAGCAACACGTCGATTTCGTAACAGACAGCATTATTCATATGCGCTCCCGGGGCTTTGAGCTTATGGAACCTAAAGTTTCAGCCGAAAATGATTGGGTCGACCACGTGCAAGAAGCCGCCAATAAAACTCTCTTCCCACGCGCAAATTCTTGGTATATGGGCGCTAATATTCCCGGAAAACCGAGGCTCTTTATGCCGTACATTGGGGGCGTTGGGACCTATCGGCGCATCTGTGAAGAAGTGGTTTCGGAGGATTACAGGGGGTTCCACTTTGAGGCTGAAGCCACCGCAGCAGCAGCCGAATGACGCGCGGCTATAAATATCTTCACTACGAAGTCACGGAGGGCATTGCTTCCATCACACTTGATAGACCTCCCGTCAACGCAATCCACGAGGCGATGACCGATGAATACTTCGACACACTGCAACGAGCAGATGACGACAAAGACATCAAGGTCGTTGTTCTTTCGGGAAAAGGTAAAGGACTATCAGCCGGCGCAGACCTCAAATATCTCGCCGCATTTGGCACTGACGAAATGGCACGGTTTCTTGAAAAATTTTATGTGGAACAGGTCGAACGAGTTCGAGGCCTCTCAAAACCTATCATTGCTGCGGTTCATGGTTATGCGCGCGAAGGGGCCTGCACAATGGCCTTCACGTGCGACATGGTCGTCGCATCAGACGATGCCAGTTTTGGATATCCCGGTGTACCTAATCTTGCTGCGCCGCCCGGCATGCATGTCTGGCACTTGCAAAAACTCATCGGCCGTATGCGGGCAGCTGAGTTGATCCTCACCGGCGACCCAATCGACGCAAAAGAAGCTGGCCGTTTGGGTTTAGTCACAAAAGTCGTCCCACGTGCAAAATTAGCGGACGAAACTAAAAAATTAGCCAAACGTCTAGCGACTATGTCACCAATTGCGCTCAAGGTTACCCGCGACCTACTCTACGAAATGGAAAATATGGATTTCAAAGACGTTCCACGCCGCGCATTAATGGCGACCTCGGGTGCTTTTGACTCGGAAGATAGCAAAGAGGCGCGCCGGGCTTTTAATGAAAAAAGGGCGCCGGTTTGGAAAGGCCGGTGACAAAGACTTTAATTGCGCAGGCCGGAGCAATATAATTATTTTACTCTTCGGTGAGCGTTCCAGCGCTTTCCAAAAAGTGGCGCCGCTATCGCCGCATTACCTCTGAAATCCCGAGGGCATTGCAATGTCTTATAATTATATAGACGTAAAACCCATCGCCGGCGCCTTGGGTGCCGAAATTCACGGGGTCGACCTCGCCGCAATATCCGACAGCGTTTTCACTGAAATTCACGATGCCTTTCTTAAACATCAGGTGATATTTTTCCGAAGTCAAAATATCACACCGCAACAACAAGTGGCCTTCTCGGCCCGTTTTGCCCCGATTGGCTATTATCCATTTTTACAGGGTTTACCCGAATGTCCCGAAGTCATAGAGGTACGTAAAGAACCTGAAGATGAACTCAACTTTGGCGGTGTATGGCATACAGACACCGCCTATTTAGCGAAGCCACCAATGGGGTCCGTGCTTTACGCCAAAGAAATTCCGGATACTGGTGGTGATACGATGTTCGCAAATTTATATCTTGCGTACGAAACACTTTCCAAAGGTCTAAAGGCAATTCTTGACGGGCGCCGGGGCATTAATTCATCACAAAAAGGTGATGCGGCAGCCGGACGGCAGAAAAGCATCGACGAAAATCCAAAAGACGCATCTGACGTGCAGACAGAGGCTATACATCCGATTGTTCGGACCCACCCTGAAACAGGCCGCAAGGCGCTTTATGTGAACCAAGGGCATACCATTTGTTTTGAGGGAACGTCGCCCGAGGAAAGTGCCCCGATTCTCAAATTTCTATTTGAACATCAAGTCCGCCCAGAATTCACTTGCCGATTTCAATGGGCTCCCGGATCTATCGCCGTGTGGGACAACCGTTGCGCGCTTCACTATCCACTCAACGACTATCATGGACAACGTCGCGTAATGCATCGTGTGACAATGAAGGGAACAACGCCGAAATAGAGTTAGAATTAATATCCTGGCGGTGGTGTAAAACCACACCATTCAACTTCTAATAATTCGGCAAAATGAATCGTTTCAAGATCGTGCAAGTAAGGTCCAATAGCTTGCAGACCAACTGGTAGACCGTTCTCGGCAGGGCCTGCTGGAAACACAGTCTACGGCAAATAGGGATAGGTTGCCAAACCCGCCCAAAATAACTGGTCATTGTAACTCTCTTGAGTACCGTCGACCGGAATAGTCCTTTCATGGCGTGGAAGATTTTGATCGTGCAGAAAGGCCGTGCTTGCGGCGACAGGACAAAGAACAATATCCCAATCCTTGAAAAATGCCGACCACGCATTGCGTAATACCTGACGCGCCTGCTCCACCGCAAAGTATTCACGGTGGGTCTGAATAGCCGCCCGATTGATATAGGCCCAATAGCTCCGATCTGTCGCATCAAGCGTCGCCGCATTTGCTTTTGCAGCTGCATAATCGGTGTCATCCATCAAAGCTCCGGTCGCACCTCGTAAATTTAAAAGATATTGATGGTGTGCAGCCTCAAAATCCACATCCGGACGCGCTATCTCGGAGACTTTCGCTCCACGCTTACGCAGGGCATTCGCAACCTTTGCCAACACATCCCGTACCTGTATATCCACCTTGCAAATTTCTGGCGCCAAGAGCACTGCCACGCGGTAATCAGAGAGCTGTCGCCGAGGCCGCTCGGGCAATTCAATGTGCCAAGCGGGAGCGTTCTGCCGGCTAGGCCCAACAATAACTTGCATCGCAAGGCGCAAATCAGACGCTGTTCGAGCCATTGGCCCAGTGACAAGCAGATCGAGTTCAATATCAAGCCCCGGGATGGTATGCCCGTCCACCGGAACAATACCGAAGGACGGTTTGTGTCCATAAACGCCACAAAAATGCGATGGACTTCGGATTGATGCACCGATGTCGCTGCCAACTTCCAATGGCGTCAAACCCGCCGCCAAGGCAGCAGCAGCCCCACCGGACGAACCACCCGAACTCCGCGACTTGTCCCATGGGTTGTTTGTTGTCCCATAAATTTCGTTAAAGGTCTGCCAATCGCTTAGCATAAGCGGTACGTTCGTCTTACCGAGGATGATTGCGCCGGCGCTTCGTAATTTTTCCACAACTAAGGAATCGCGATACGCAACATTATTTTTGAATTTTGGCACACCCCAAGTCGTCGTTAGGCCAGACACATCGAAGGCTTCCTTCACCGTCATTGGAAGACCGTGCAAGAGACCAAGTGTCTCACCTCGTTTGCGAGCATCATCGGCAGCGTCAGCCGCCAAGCGAGCCCCCGAAAAATCTCGAACGACCACCGCGTTGATTTTGGGATCTATCTGTTCAATGCGCTCAATCATTATTTCTGTCGCTTGCCGCGCAGACAGTTCACCACTCTCTAATTTCGCAAGCCACGTCGCGGCCGATTGAAATGGATCAATCATAATCACCCCTTCGCTTCAATCTTATTTAGCCAGACCGATCTCTGAACCGCGCTAATATCCAGACCGGCACGATCCCTGCAGCGGCGATAACGCCTAATGATGCAAAGGCATCCTGGTATCCCATGGTACTGGCTTGCGCGTAAACTACCTCGCCGAGATAGTGCAATGCACCTGCGCCGCGATCAGCTGAAGAAACCCCAGCTTCCGAAAGTAATTTCTGTGTCTTATCCAACATGTCTGTGCTAGCGGAACTTCCTTTGGATTGCATGGCAGAGAGTGCATCGCCATGAAATGGAATCCTGGCTTCCATAAAGGCCACAACGCAGTTCATTCCAAAGGCTGCACCCAATTGCCGGATCAAATTAATTGTGCCACTCGCTTGGTTTACCATTTCAGCGGGCACGGCTTTCAAAGCCGTGGCATTCACAACGGGCATCGTACAAGCCAATCCAAAGCGAATAAAAAACGTCCACATAACAAAAGTCCAAAACGGCGTATTTACATCGACACCGTTTAAGAGTGTAAAAGCAATCACATAGCACAGGAGACCAGTCCCAATGACAATGTGGGCGGGCAACGTATCAGCGATCCGGCCTGCCAACGGGAAAAACAGCAATAGCGACAGCCCCCCCGGCATTAGGAGGTATCCGGCTCGCAACGGCGTATAGCCCTGAATTTCCTGCACAAACACTGGAATCAGAAATGTTGATGTAAGAAAAATACATCCACTGAAAAAGGCTACCACGGCCGCTGACGAAAACCTTGCAAACCTAAAAACCCGCATATTCATCAACGGCACTTCCGCATAGTGTTCCCAAATGATAAACGCAGCTCCGGAAGTCAGGCCAACGCCAAATAAACTGAGGATATAGTCCGATCCCCAACCTTCACGCTGGCCACTGGATAGCGCCAACATCAGGCTAAAGAGCGACAAACACATCAGCACGAAGCCAATGAAATCAAATTTTGGTATTTTCCTGTCGACTTTCTTGGATGGCATAAAGAGAAAGCTCAACAAAACAGCCAGTGCCGAAGTTGGCAACGTAAGAAAAAACACGTAACGCCAATTGAAGAGCTCAATCGCAATACCACCAAGTGTTGGCCCGACAGCAGGTGCCAACACGATTCCCATCGAATAAATTCCCATCGCAGTACTACGTCGATTTGGCGGAAAAACCTTGAAAGTAATCGCCATTGTAAGTGGTTGGATTACTCCTGCGGCCATTCCCTGCATTAATCGACCAAAGTTAAGTGCTTCCTCGGTTTCGGAAATTCCACTCATCGTCGAGCCTAAAATGAATATGGTCAGCATTATCGCGCTCGTTAGGCGCTCACCGAAGATAGAGATGAACCAAGCTGCCGAAACCATTCCCGCCGTCATCGCCGCCAGGTATCCAGAAGACAGTAACTGAGCTTTGTCGCGCCCAATCCCAAACGCTCCCATGATGTCTGGGAAGGCAACATTGACAGTCGTCATTGAGAGTACAACAGTCATGGCACCGACCATACTAGTGACAGTCGCGAGCCATCTATATGCGGGGCCGTACCTCCGGAAGAGGTCGTCTATTGTTTCTGTGCCCAAAGCCTAAGCAATGCCGTTATGAAATTTCAGAGCCAAAATCAGAGGCTGACATAATATATCGAACGCCAAAGACCTAACGCGGTGATGTCTACACTTTCCAAATCTTTTTCCCATAATTAATAGGCCAGCAACCGCCTCGCTGCTGTAACGACCATTTTTATAGATCCAACGCTGAAAACATATCGTTCAATAAAAGAAAGGCAATCCGGCAATTGCTCAGCCTTTTATCTGAATAAGATCTATAATTTTGGCGCGGGAAAAACATATTTAAAAAAAATCTCGGGCAACTTTTATATCAAAAACACATTACTCTAAAAATATCAGAATTCTTAAGAGTGGGTCCTCTATATGAAGGCTCCCAGGCCCATGATTCGCAAAAATTTTGTTAACAAATTCACGTCCAACAATAAATTCCCTTTAACGAATTTGAATAGCTACGGTCCTTAACAAAAGGTATTCACACCTAATAAAATGAAAACCTAATTAATTAGGTATCAACTAGGTGCTTTATCCGTGATAATCCGCTTCGCGAGCGCAGATATTTTTTCCAAAAATTCATTGTAAGTGAACGGCTTAGCCACGTAACTCGTCACGCCAGCCATCTTGGCAGCCGCCACGGCTTCAACGGTCACTTTGACCGTTAACATCATAAACGGCGTCTTTGACCCACCCTTACGCATCTTCTTAAGTAGCTCTAACCCATCCATCCGCGGCATTAACCAATCGCTGATGACAAGGTCATAGTCAAGTTCACTGCGATTGAGGCGTTGCCATGCCGTTGCGCCGTTCTCCGCAAGATGGACGCGCACGATACCAACATCCCGCAGGATCCCTTGCAGCAGATTTCGAATTTCCTCTTCGTCATCGACGACAAGGATTCGAAGTTTCTCCATTTCGGCAAGAAGTTGGCAATTGGCCATTTGCCAAAGTACAGATGCAATCCAAGACAAGTCAATGCCAAGCCCGGCTCAGTCCAATTTTTGCTGACCCGCCTCTAGGCGTATGTTGTAGTAGTTACCACTAAAAATCAGGACAGCACCTAGTAAGACCGCCAGTTCCAGTGACTCGTCATAAAGCAAATACCCAACGATTACGATAAGTGGCAATCGCAAGAATTGTAATGGAATAACGACGGTTGCATCCGCATGCCGGAAAGCATGCGCTTCGCAAAAGTGAGCTGAAAGACCCATCATTCCGATAATTACTAAATATAGCCACTGGATACCTTGTGGTGTCACCCATACGAACAATGCGGGAATCAGGCCCATCGGCAATTGGATGAGACACATATAGAACAAGACAGCGAGTGGCGAATCCGTTGAAACCAATTTCTTGGTACAAGTAATCGACGTACCGAAGCACATCGCACTACCCAAAACGACGAACGTACCAAGCTGGATAATCTCTATGCCCGGCTGAAGGATTACTAATATTCCCAAAAACCCAGCCCCGATCGCGATAAAGCGGCCCCTTGTCATGCGTTCGCCAAGGAAAATAACAGCAAGTAAGGCGACCCAAATCGGGATCGTAAACTCGATGGCAAAGACCTCCGCCAGAGGCAACAAGGATAGGCCATATATCCAAGTCGATTGACCGCCGAAATGCACAATATTACGTCCTACCTGCAGTTTCGGTTGGTGTGTTCGAATAAGATGCCAGCCGAAATGCCAAACAACACATGTCACTATTATGAGCCCGATGATGCTGCGCATCGCCAGGATCTCAAATGTGTGAATATCCGCTGCATGAAGTTCACGGACTGCGATGGCCATAAAGGTGAACGACATCAACGTGCCAGTCATCCAGGCCGCAGCTTTAAAAATAGAGGGTTCCGGTGTTCGTCCGCGAGACATCCAGTCTTTTAAACAAGGTCTGACGATGTGTCACGCAAAGCCTTGGCTAAACGATTGGCAAAGCAGCGCAATGCACTAGCCTTGATAAGGCATATCGATTAAGACGAGAGGATCAACATTGTCCACCCTATTATTCTATTCCGAACATGACCCCGCCGAACTTTGGTTGGCAGAATTAAAGCGTGCGTTGCCACCCGAAGTTGACGTTCGGATCTATCCCGATATCGGCAATTATGCAGACATCGAATACGTCCTCTGTTGGCAACCAAAAGCCGGCCTGTTGGCAAGCGTTCCAAACTTAAAGCTGATTTTTTCACTGGCTGCCGGCTTCGACCACGTGCTGCAGGATCCAGATCGTCCGGAACAAATACCCATCGTGCGCATCATAGATGACACCCTATCAACTATGATGTCAGAATATGCCGTCTATGCAGTGCTCGGCTTCCATCGTTTCATGCCACATTTCCAATTGGCTCAAAAAAATAGAACTTGGAAAAAAAAATGGCCGAACTTTACGCCCGATACGCATATTGGTGTCCTCGGTATAGGCGCCATAGGATCGGACGTCGCTCTTAAGCTGAAGGGCCTAAATTTTC
>PBOZ01000027.1 GCA_002724555.1 Rickettsiales bacterium | reverse complement strand
TACGATAAGTTATTGCGATAGATGAATAGTTAGGCAGCACGTATGGTGCGTGCAAGGGCTGCCTCAGAATATTTCATGAAGATACGGACGAAATGTCTAACCAGCTGTATTGATTGCATTATCCAAAAATTTTTGCTTGTAACTATCCATGCTAACCTTATAGTTACAATCTTATCCTATTTACAATGTTAGTGAAGGAGTTTTCATGGCCCGTGTAACCGTCGAGGACTGCGTAGAGCGCATTCCCAATCGATTTGAGCTTGTAATGTTAGCGGCGAAGCGCAGTCGTGAAATTGCTTCTGGAGCCGAACTTACTGTTGAGCGGGACAACGACAAAAATCCAGTTATTTCATTGCGGGAAATCGCTGATGAAACAGTACCGCTCGATGATCTGCGCGAGGAGCTTGTTCGCGGTCTGCAGAAGCACATAGAAGTTGATGAGCCGGAAGAAGATGACGAAATTGAAATGATGACGGCGGCATCTTTGGCGAATGAAGTAGGTATGGAAGCTGCAGCGGCTGGTGTCGGTGCTGATTCTTCGGAAAAGAATGTTCCTGACTTCGGTGGGGATGACGTTCACGAGGATTAAACCGTCCACTCAGCGATCTTTGGGTTAAACTCCTAAAGACACCCCGGCATTGTGCTGAAGGAGATGGCCGGCATGATGCGTCAATTTCAACTTGTAGAAAAAGTTCGGAGTTACGACCCGAGTGCAGATGAAGAGGCGCTAAACCGCGCCTATGTTTTTTCAATGAAGGCACATGGCACGCAGCAGCGTGCATCGGGTGACCCTTATTTTTCGCACCCGGTGGAAGTCGCCGGAATTCTCTCAGAAAAAAAACTAGATACCGCATCAATCGTCACCGGTCTTTTGCACGATACGGTCGAAGATACCGTTGCGACATTGGAGGATATAGAAAGTCTCTTCGGAAATGAAATTGGTCGTTTGGTGGATGGGGTCACTAAACTTGGTCAATTGGAGTTGCAGTCAGACAAAACTAAACAGGCTGAAAATTTTCGCAAACTTCTCTTGGCCATGTCAGAGGATATCCGTGTTCTCTTGGTAAAACTAGCGGACCGCCTGCATAACATGAGAACCCTTTCTTACATCTCGAGTTCTGAAAAACGGGTTCGGATTGCGCGCGAGACCATGGATATCTATGCGCCGCTTGCTGAGCGGATCGGTATTCGCGATTGGAAAGATGAACTGGAAGACCTGGCATTCATGGAGTTGAATGCTGATGCTCGGGATTCAATATTAAATCGACTAGGGTTTTTGCGTGAGGAAGGTGAAGATTTGGTTGGTCAAGTTGCCAAGGAGTTCGAAGAAACCTTGGTAGCCTCAGGCATCGAAGCGCGGGTTCTCGGGCGCGAAAAAAAAGCCTACTCTATATGGCGCAAGATGCAACGTCGTGATGTCGAGTTTGGACAGCTTTCAGATATTGTGGCTTTTAGGATCATTGTCGGAGGTGTCGAGGATTGTTACCGGACGCTTGGAATTATTCACAATCGGTATCAGGTCGTTCCGGGTCGCTTTAAAGATTACATATCGATTCCCAAACCTAACGGCTACAGTTCAATACACACAGGTGTTATGGGACCGCAAATGCAAAGAGTCGAAGTGCAGATTCGCACACAGTCAATGCATGAAATTGCGGAACTCGGTGTTGCAGCGCATTGGCACTATAAACAAGGCGACTCAGATCTGGTTAAAGAGGGGCGGCAGTACCGCTGGCTCCGAGAGCTTTTGGAGATCCTTGAGCACGCTGTGGAACCCGAAGAATTCCTTGAGCATACAAAACTCGAAATGTTTGCCGATCAGGTTTTTTGCTTCACGCCTAAAGGTGATCTGTTCGCGATGCCGTTCGAGGCGACGCCTGTGGATTTTGCTTATGCGGTTCACACCGATGTTGGGAACACCTGTGTCGCGGCAAAGATCAACGGTCGGATTATGCCCCTTAGGACGCGCTTGAAGAATGGAGACCAAGTAGAAATTACAACCTCAAAAGCACAGACTCCCTCGCCTGCGTGGGAGGCTTTTGTTGCCACGGGTAAGGCGCGTGCGTGCATCCGCCGATTTATTCGAAGTCAGCGGCTAGAGCAATATGAAAGCCTCGGTCGTGAAATTGTCGAGAAAGCATTTAGTCGAGACGGATACGAATTGAGTGGCAAGGCAATCAAAGGCATTTTGAATAAACTCGGTGTTGAGAACGAAACGGAACTTTATGCAGCTGTTGGCGAAGGGCAGTTGACAGGGCGTGATGTGTTGGCGGCAGTCTATCCAGGCGCCAAGCGGCGTGACGGTCAGAAGAAAATGATTTTGCCGGAAGAAGCCCGTTCAAAGCAAAGGAAAAAGTCTCATGCTATTCCAATCAAGGGACTAATTCCTGGCATGGCCGTTCATTTCGCTGGCTGTTGTCACCCTCTGCCGGGTGACCGGATTGTAGGCATCGTGACAACAGGGAAAGGCGTTACCATACATACTATTGATTGCGAGACGCTGGAAGCTTTTCAGGAAGCACCGGAACGTTGGATCGATGTGGCTTGGGAGAGAGAAGCGTCGGACCAATTTCAGCACACTGCGCGCATTCATACCATTCTCTCGAATATGCCAGGAAGTCTCGGAACTTTATCCACTGTGATTGGCCGAGATGGCGGTAATATCTCGAACCTGAAGGTGACCAATCGTTCCATTGACTTCTTTGAATTGTTAGTCGACATCGAGGTTTTGGACGTTAAACAATTAACCGATATCATTGCTGCCTTACGTGCCAGTTCGGTCATCCATGCAGTAGAGCGTCAACGCGGCTGAGGGTTAAAAGGAGAATCGATGGACGAAAAACGTTACCTCAGGCTAGGTGTCAATATAGACCATGTTGCGACGGTCCGAAACGCCCGTGGCATTGCACATCCTGACCCGATCCGAGCGGCTTTACTGGCGGCGGAAGCCGGAGCAGATGGCATAACAGCGCACCTTCGGGAAGATCGTCGCCACATCTTAGATGATGATATAAAGCGGTTAATGAGGGAGCTAGAACTCCCGCTCAACTTTGAAATGGCGGCGACTGATGAAATGCGGAGCATCGCAATACGGCATAAACCGCATGCCGCATGTATTGTACCAGAAAAACGCGAGGAGCTGACGACAGAAGGTGGGTTAGACGCCGTGAAAGGGTATAATTACCTCGTGCCATACGTTGGCGAGCTCGTGGATGCGGGCATTCGCGTCTCTCTTTTCATTGATCCGGAGAAAGATCAACTGGATGCCGCCGCGTCAGTTGGGGCTCCGGTGGTAGAGCTTCATACCGGAAAATATTGCGAAGTTGAAAAGGGAGCAGCGCGTGACGCAGAATTGAGCCGCATACAAAAAGCGGCGACGTATGCGGAGGCCATTGGTCTCGAATGTCACGCAGGTCATGGCTTAGCTTATGACACAGTTGAGCCTATTGCTAAAATTCGAGAAATTGTTGAGCTCAATATTGGACATTTTCTAATTGGCGAAGCGATCTTTGGCGGGCTCATGGTTGCTATCAAGAAGATGCGGTCTTTAATGGACAGCGCACGGACTCGCGTATAGGGAGGGTAGTGACTTTAATGATAATCGGGATTGGCAGTGATCTCATCGATATCCGGCGTATTGAGAAGACGCTCGAACGCTTTTCTGATCGGTTTCAAAGTCGAATTTTTACCGAAGTCGAACGTAAAAAATCCGACCAGCGCGTTAACCGAGCTGCTAGTTATGCCAAACGCTTTGCCGCCAAAGAGGCGTGTTCGAAAGCGTTAGGGACCGGCTTCCGGCGCGGTGTTTTTTGGCGTGATCTCGGTGTGGTGAATTTGAAGTCGGGTAAGCCGACGATGGCTCTAACAGGAGGTGCTAAGACACGGCTGGATTCGCTTATTCCTAAAGGCCTAATGCCGCAGATCGATCTTACAATCACGGATGATTTTCCGCTCGCACAGGCAGTGGTCATAATTTCGGCGGTACCGTTGGAATACGATTCAGGCATCACGTAAGTTTTTAAACTGAATTTGCTATAATATTGACCTGCTCTTCCTTAACCGCAGTATTGGTCAAAATTTTGTTAGCTATTTCGTCGGGAGGCTTTCTATATTTTTGCAACGTGTTTTTAGAGTCCCGCAGAGACTACGTTCCATCGAAAAGTAACTTCATAATGCCCCCCGCACTGGCATGGCGGTTCGTGGAATCACAGCGCCTGGGTACATGATGACAGTCCGGGCTAGGTCATTGGCAAAAGCTGCTGCACATTTGGGCTCTATACCATCTAAACGTTTGGCCAAATAGGCAGCGTTAAAGGAGTCGCCGGCTCCGGTTGTATCGATAGGTTCGTCAGGCGTGGTTGCGACCATGACGCGACTCCCCCGAGACGAGACCATGCAGCCTCGTTCACCCATCTTCACGGCGATTTCACTAACTCCGAGATGGTGCAGGTAATCTGCACAAGCGTCTGCATCTTTGATTCCAAATAACTGCTGATCATCATCAAATGTCGGTAACGCAATATCTGTTATGCGCAGAAAATTTGTTATGTTTGATTGCGCGGTTACTAAGTCGGGCCAACCCGACGTTCGATAGTTGCTATCGAAGGCGATTAAACTTCCAGCTGCCCGCGCTTTTTTGAGAAATTCGCTCAACTTCTCTCGCCCTGCATCGTTGTAAAGTGAAATTGAGATACCGCTCAGATATATTAGCTTATACTGGGGCAAGCCCTCCAAAATTAGTTTCGCTTTGGGTGAAGAAAAAAGATCACGAGCAGGCGCTTGGTCACGCCAGTAGTGGAAGTGCCTTTCGCCTCTTGCGTCAGTCTGAATTGCATAAATCCCTGGGAGTCGAGATGGCATCCGGATTACGGAATTGGTGTTGATCCCTTCGGATTGCCATTTATCGACCATCCAGTCGCTATATGTGTCATCGCCGAGCGCTGTGTGATAATCTACCGTTTGGCCTAGCCGTGCCAAATATATGGCCGTGTTTAGGGTGTCGCCACCAAAAGAGAGAGTCATTTGGTCGAAAGTCTTTCCGCTCAATTCGAGCATACATTCGCCGATACAGGCGATTTTTTTTTCGTAATAACGTGACCTCTTCATGACCTGAAACCTTATAAATATTAGAACTGTAACTGTTTGCGATTATTTTTTGGAAACTAAAAGAAGTGGATTACTTTTGAACTCTTTCGGCAATGTGCCACGCGCTTGACTAAAGAGACTCCGGCGACCAAATTGGCGCGACCTTCGAAATGGCTTCGGAGCTAGCGGAAGAGCGTGTATGGATTCTGAGAATGCAGATAACCCCAAAAAGGCGGAGCCGAAAGGCTTTCGGGCCAAGTTAGCGGGTGTAATTGAGCTCATTCGCACTGTGGTTTATGCCATCGTAATCGCCGTATGTATACGTACATTTGCCTATGAGCCGTTTAGTATTCCATCAGGATCAATGATACCAACGTTGTTAATCGGCGATTATCTTTTTGTTTCGAAATTTTCATATGGTTACAGTAGGCATTCTTTGCCATTCAGCCTACCGTTATTCGAAGGACGGGTATTAGGCACCTCGCCGAAGCGCGGTGATGTTGCCGTCTTCAAGTTTCCTGTCCAAGGCAATAGCAATTATGGCAAGGATTACATCAAAAGAATTATAGGACTACCGGGCGATCGTGTCCAAGTCCTTCGCGGTTTTTTGCACATCAATGGCAAGCCAGTAAGACGCCTCAAGATTGAAGATTTCAAATTTCCTGACGGTTTCTATTCTGGCGATCGAGTTGCGCAATATATCGAGACATTGCCAAATGGATCCCGCCACCGACTGATTGAAATGTTTGGAGACCGGCTGGGTGACGATGGGGACCGGGCGAATTACGATAATACGCGTGAATGGCTCGTGCCTGCCAACCATTATTTTGTAATGGGCGATAATCGTGATAATTCGTCTGATAGTAGGGCGGGCTGGACAGTGCCGGTGGAAAATTTAGTTGGGCGTGCGGAATTTTTATTTTTTTCGAAACCAGCGGAATCTTGGATCTTCGAAATTTGGAATTGGCGGTTCTCACGCGTGTTCCATGGAATTGAATAGGCGACAAAATTTGATTCCCAGTCGCGTAATTTCTAACAACGAGCTATAACTCGCTGTATGGACAAGCTCCTCAAGAATACACTTGGCTATGAATTCACCTCAATGGCGTTGCTCAATCAGGCTTTGACACATCGAAGTTTAGCAATGGCGCCTCAAGCGAGCTATGAGCGGCTGGAATTTTTAGGCGATCGAATTCTTGGTTATATTATCGCCGACTTATTGCTTGACGCTTTTCCCGATGAGCAGGAAGGGTCGTTGTCCAAACGTCATGCAGACCTGGTTCGGCGTGAAACCCTGGCGGAGGTGGCTTGCCAGGCGAAGTTGGGCGAGCATATCCACATGAGCCGGGGCGAGGCAGACGCCGGAGGCCGCAATAGCCAAGCTATATTGTCAGATGTTTGTGAATCGTTGATAGCAGCAATTTATCGAGATGGGGGCATCGAACCTGCTCGTCGGTTCATTGAAAAATATTGGCATGAAAGACTGCATGTGTCGAGCGCGCCACCCGAGGACGCGAAAACGAAACTTCAAGAATGGGCACAAGGCAGGGGGTTCCCACTCCCTGATTATAAGGTTGTGGGACGGGAAGGCCCAGACCATGCTCCGACCTTTACCATCCGCCTTTCGGTTCAAGGGCGAGATCCTGTCGTTGGTGTAGGTGGCTCGAAACGTGCGGCTGAACGTGCTGCTGCAGGTATACTTTTAGACAAAATCTCAGCCAATGGCTGAATCATCAAAATCGCGTTGTGGGTTCGTTGCTGTGCTCGGTGCGCCGAACGCCGGGAAATCGACTTTGGTCAATGAGTTGGTAGGGGCCAAGGTCAGCATCGTTACACACAAGGTGCAGACCACCCGCATTCGCATCATGGGTATTGCCAAAAAAGAAGAATGTCAGATTGTATTTATCGATACTCCAGGGATTTTTGAACCGCGTCGCCGATTGGACCGTGCGATGGTCGAGGCTGCCTGGCAGGGGGCGAACGATGCAGATCGTATTATGTTAATTGTGGATGCTAAACGTGGAATGAACCGAGACACGGTGCGTATTCTTAAAGGATTAGAAAACTCGAATCAGATGGCTGTCTTGGTACTAAACAAAATTGATCTTGTTAAACGTGAAGAATTATTGGCGGTCGCTGCCGAGTTTAATACTATGAAAAATTTTGAAGAAACCTTCATGATTTCCGCACTTAGAGGGGATGGTGTTGCCGATATACTTAGCCATCTTGTGGGCTCTCTTCCAGAGGGGCCGTGGATGTTTCCGGAAAACCAAATTTCGGACTTGCCTCAGCGTCTTATGGCGGCAGAGGTGACGCGAGAGTATTTGTTTCTGCAAACGCATCAGGAAGTGCCCTATTTGACGACAGTAGAAACTGAACTTTGGGAAGAATTCAAAGACGGTAGTATAAAAATCGAACAAACGATTTACGTTCAGCGCGACTCTCAAAAGGCAATTATACTTGGTAAAAAGGGTACGCGTTTGCGCGACATTGGTGCTTCGGCGCGTCAGGAATTGTCGGTTATGTTTGGCTGCAAGGTTCACCTTTTTATACGTGTGAAAGTGCGTGACAAATGGATGGACGATCGCTCCTTATACAGGGCTTGGGGTTTGAACTTTAATGCCTAGGTGCTAGAGATGGACTGGGTTGATATTGGGTTCGTCCTAAGTCTTCGCCGATATGGCGAATCAGCTACAGTAGTAAATTTGCTCACTCTGGAACACGGCCGGCACTCGGGACTTGTCCATGGTGGTAATTCGCAGAAAAAGCGTGGTATTCTGCAAATTGGTAATGAAGTTCACGCAAGTTGGCGCGCTCGTCTCGAGGACCACCTTGGTGTTTTTAAGATCGAGTTAGTTGATGGACATGCCGCGCGTGTTCTTTCTGATCCGGGGCGGCTTGCAGCAATGTCGTCGGCGTGTGCGCTATTGGATGTTTGTCTACCAGAACGTGAACCTCACCCGAACTTATTCACTTCGCTACAAGCCTTACTTTCCGTCCTGCCCACTGCAGAATGGGCAGCTGCCTATGTCGCTTGGGAATTGTTCCTTTTGGAGGAACTTGGCTTCGGTCTTGATTTAACAGCTTGCGCGGCGACAGGGGTAATCCATGATTTAATCTATGTATCACCCAAAAGTGGACGAGCGGTGTCTCGGGCCGCTGGCGAAGACTATCGTGATAAGCTTCTTCCGCTGCCCCAGTTTCTGATTGGTCGAGGAGATGCTAGGGGAAACGCGATCTCGGACGGCTTGCGCCTGACCGCATATTTCTTAGAGCGACATGTGTTGGGTCCCTATGAAAAGCTGCTGCCAGATTACCGGGATAGAATCGCCCGTGCTTTCTAATTTTAATATTAATTTGTAAACGGACATGTAAATTGGGGGGAAGCTTCGGCAATAGGAGCGTCACCAAAGGGTAAACAAATTTCTGGCGGTTGCAATTTTAGTCGATGGCCCCATCGACCCCAAAGGACTTTAATTTAGGGAATATATGTCCTGTGATTACTAGAATAGCTTCTAATAGGAATTTGGATCTCATAGGCATAAAATGAAATTTGATTCGCCCATTTATTGCTTCGATATGGTGCTGTTAATGATGGTTCTATATGATCGGGCGCAACTTTAGGCAGTAGCCGGATGGTGACGTATGGATTCCATATTTCCAAAACCAAATCATGATCATTCCGAATGTGTGGATGAAGCGATTGCGATGGCAGTGAAAGTATGTCGGGAGAAGAGTGCTCGCTTTACCTATTTACGCAAACGGGTCCTGGAACTCATCTGGGCCAGCCATAAACCTGTAGGCGCATATGATATTCTTGATATGATGAATGATAGTGCGGACGCACGAGTGGCGCCTATGACTGTTTATCGCGCCATCGATTTCCTGATGGAGAACGGTCTTGTACATCGAATTGCAAGCCGTAATGCCTATGTTGGTTGCCGACATCCGGGAGCAATACATGAAGGCCAATTTCTGCTCTGCCGCGATTGCGGCCGTTTCGCAGAAATTGAGGAGTTAGCCATCTCGAAGGCTTTATTAAGTGGTGCTAAACGCGCTGGATTCGACGCGCTTAGCCCGCTTATCGAAATTGAAGGCCGCTGTCAGGACTGCCGTGAGCCCTTGCGTGAATGAGGTAAAACGAATAATCGGCGCGATGCAACACGCCACGCTGCCGGACTACCTATTCGAGGTATTGGAAATTTGCGTTACTTTAGAAGAGCTTCCTGTGGATTTATCTCGAGGGTGGTGCATCTATATTGTTTTTGGCCAAAACTTCGCTTCCATTTCTCGCGATAAATGTGATTAAAGAACTGTTGACAGCCTGAGATATGGCCATTGTCCGGATACGAATGTTTTATAATTCTCCATTCGAAGCCGTGATTGCAATTGAAACGAAGACCGCTGGCTGTCGTATTGCTGATTGTCTCGCTTCTGATCATTCCGGCTGCTGCCTTGTGCGGCTTATCGGAATCGCTGGAACGAACGGTTTTGATGGCTGGAACTTTCGGTAGCCTTTTTGTTGTGGCGGGACTTAATTTGTCCCTGCGTGAGATACCTGATCCTGACTCACAATAGATGTTTTTGCCGTCGTTTATCCAAGTATTGCGTATAACTTTGGCTTGAGTACTATATCTTGCAGGAGATATTGTAATGTCAGACATACAGATCAGTGGGGAAATCCGCGCGGTTCCGTTGGCTGAAGCGCTTGCGGAACGTTATATGTCCTACGCTATGTCAACCATCACGTCCCGTTCTTTGCCGGATGTGCGTGATGGATTGAAGCCGGTGCATCGGCGCCTTTTGCATGCGATGCGGGAGTTGCGCCTTAATCCCGACACTGGCTTTAAGAAATGCGCCCGTATCGTAGGCGACGTTATGGGTAAGTATCACCCGCACGGTGACGCTGCGATCTATGATGCGATGGTACGTTTGGCGCAGGACTTTGCTGTCCGCTATCCTCTAGTTGATGGGCAAGGCAATTTTGGCAATATCGATGGCGACAACGCAGCGGCCATGCGATACACAGAAGCAAGGATGACCGAAGTTGCTCGCCGTCTCCTGGAAGGCATAGATGATGATGCGGTAGATTTTCGAGATACATATGATGGCGAAGGTTCTGAGCCCTTAGTCTTGCCTGCAAATTTTCCGAACCTGCTTGGCAATGGCGCGGCTGGGATTGCGGTTGGCATGGCGACAAGTATTCCGCCTCACAACGTGGCAGAGGTCTGTGACGCTCTCCTGTACATGACGAAGCCATTGAAAAAAGGGGTTCGCCCACAACCAACATTTGAGAAGCTCTCCGAATTTATCTCGGGGCCGGATTTTCCAACCGGAGGGCTCATCTGCGAGAATCGTGCCGATATCGTGTCTGCCTACCGTACGGGACGGGGAGGCTTTCGGATCCGTGCAAAGTGGGAGACTGAGTATCTCAAGGGAGGCGCTTTTCGGGTCGTCATTACTGAAATTCCTTATCAGGTGCAGAAGTCAAAGTTAATTGAGAAAATTGCAGAGCTACTTCATAATCGACAACTTACAATGCTTGACGATATTCGTGATGAATCGACAGATCAGGTGCGTCTGGTTTTAGAACCGAGGACGCGAAACGTAGATCCAGTAGTTCTCATGGAATCTTTGTTTCGGCAAACCGATTTAGAGACGCGTTTTTCGTTCAACATGAATGTTCTCGACTATGGCAGGGTGCCACGGGTCATGAACCTTCGCGAGGTTCTCCAAGCTTATCTGGATCATCGCCACGATGTTCTAGTGCGTCGTAAGAGATTTCGCCTTGGTAAGATCGAATACCGGCTTGAAATTCTTAATGGTTACTTCGTCGCCTATCTTAATATCGACGAAGTCATCCGGATCATTCGTGAAGAGGATAGTGCCAAGTCGGAATTGATCAAAGCATTCAAGCTGAGTGAATTGCAGGCCGATGCTATACTTAATATGCGACTGCGCCATTTGCGGAAGCTCGAGGAGATGGAAATCCGCGACGAACATGCGACCTTGGTTGAGGAGCAGAAAGAGATTAAGTCCCTTCTTAAGAATACCAGCGCGCGTTGGAATGCAATCGAGGATGAGCTTAGAGAACTTCGGAAAAATTTTGGATCTGATACTGAAATTGGCCGTCGGCGGACTGAGATTGTGGATGCACCTTCGGACGTTGTCATTCCGCTGGAAGCCGTGGTGGAGCGTGAGCCGGTTACTGTAGTTTGCTCGATGAAGGGCTGGGTTCGTGCTATCAAGGGTCATATTGAGAAAGAATACGACCTTAAATTCAAAGAAGGTGACCGGCTTCGCTTTGCGTTGCATGCTCAGACCACGGACAAGCTACTTGTCTTCGCAACGAATGGGCGATTTTACACGCTTGGTGTTAACAAGCTACCGGGTGGGCGTGGTCATGGCGAGCCGTTGCGCCTAATGTTTGATTTAGAGCAGGAACACGATATCGCCGGTCTCTCGATCTACCGCTCGAAACAGAAGATTTTAGTAGTTGCGTCGGATGGGCGTGGTTTCGTGGTTAACGAAGATGACTTGATCGCTCACACTCGGAACGGCAAACAGGTCTTGAACGTAACAGGAGTTACGGAAGGTCAAACTAGTTATCCAATAGAGCATGGCCACGACCATGTTGCTGTTGTTGGTGAAAATCGCAAGCTTCTGCTTTTTCCTCTATCGGAGCTGCCGGAAATGACACGCGGGCGTGGCAACATCCTACAGCGTTATAAAGACGGCGGGTTGAACGATGCCAAAACCTTTAATTTGGAAGATGGACTTGCTTGGAAGCTTGGTGAACGCACACGAACAGAAACTCAAATTCAGCAATATTTGGGTAAACGCGCAGGTGCGGGTCTTATGGCACCGCGCGGGTTCCCACGAGATAATAAGTTTGGGGTATAGGGCGCTACTTTTATCTTACTTGTAGATAGTGCTGGGATGTGTGGCGCTGCAATATTTTGATAATAGAGCGGCAAACAAATGTTCCGCAGAAATATTAAATCCATAAAAAATATTACCGTATTGTTACAGGTGTTAATTTTTTAATTTTTAGTTTTCGAAATTTTGCAAGAGAATTGGCGGATCGATTCTATTAAAGTGCGCGCTCTTGTTAAGGAAAAGGTCGATCGAATAAACAATTATACTGTAGATTTTGGCCTCGTAATAGACATCCTGCTCTGTACAACTGGCGCTTCTACTTTCGGACTCTTGCGGAATAAGGAATTGCTTACAGTATGAATTGCTCCGAGGAGATTTCTGTTGAATTAGGAACCTAGATTTCGCGCCAGCCATCAAGCCCAAAGCTCTCGATTGGCCGGAATCGAATTTTGTAATCCATCTTGGGGCTGCCTGCTACCCAATAACCCAGATAGACGTAATCGAGATCTTGACGCTTCGCTTCATCGATTATGCGAAGAATGATATAGCTTCCAAGACTCCGCCGAGCCTCATCTGGATCGAAAAAACTATAAACGGCAGATAGTCCGTCAATGAGCCTATCCATTAGACAGACTGCGATCAGTTTTTCATCTTTCCTCCGAAATTCAATGAGAGCGGTATCAACGGGACTGCTAAGAACCATCGCGGCATAGTCTCGGCGACTCATCTTTGACATCTCACCGTCGTTATGTCGTCGATTAGTATAGTTATGAAACAGTTCGTACTGCTCTTCAGAAACCCGCGTCCTCACATCAGCAATTTTTAGATCGGTGTTACGGTTTCTAATCTTCCGCCAGGTCCTGCTCGATTTGAAACGGTTGACCGGAATGCGGACCGGCACGCAAGCGTTACATCCTGTACAGGCGGGTTTATAAATTATGTGATGACTGCGGCGAAATCCACCTTGGCTAAGGATGTCGAATGTATCGAGTGCTTGCGCGCCGGAAAGTTCTGTGAACAACTGTTGTTCTTCCCTTCCAGGTAGGTAGGGGCAGGGCATTGGTCCCGAACGAAAGAACTTTAGGACTTGATGCGGTAAGTGTTGTGTCGTCATGTATTAAGCCATAACACGTCTCTCAGAGTCGCGCATTATTTGCACGCTTCTGTTTCGCACATATTTAGTAAATAAAAACCGGTCATAATATCGTGGGATTAATGTTTGCGTTACTTGAAGATTACATCCAGAAAACCAGACCTGTTGTAAAAATGATCGTAAAATAAAAAAACGGCATTACGATCAAGGCTTGAATAAAGTCAATCGAACAACTCTCCTTCTAGGTTCGGATTGATCGGATAGTCTGTCTTGCATGTCCGAATTTTTGTAACTCTAATTACATTTAGATTATTTTGAGAGAAGCTATCTATTCTTGACTGCAAGTTGGATTTGCTTGGAAACTTTATAAGACACGCGGTGGTCTTGGCGGTTTCTCTTCATTTATTTTGCGTTTTTGACGCAATAAAACTATGGAAATTCGCCGATTTACCGAATTTTTTGGGACGCTTGCTAACAAGGGTAATTTATCGGCAAGGCCGACGACAGACTCAATTCGGTTGTCTGGTATTTTATGTATTTGAAGTTCCCGGCGCGCGGAATTTGCCCTTTCCATTGATAGTTCCCAATTGGTTCGTTCATTTGGACCGCTGAAAGATGAAGAATCTGTATGTCCTGATATCGTGATCTCATTTGGTAAGCTTTTTACTATCGTAGCAACCAAACGAATTAATTTCTTGGCTTGTCGCGTCAATCGAGCGCTGCCGGATTGGAAAAGTGATGCGCCCTTTTGATCCAGCAGCTGAATCTGCAGACCTTGATCGGTGATTTCGGCATTGATCGAATCTTTTAAGGCGGACAGTTGTGGTAGGTCAAACAACGCTTGCCTTATGGCGTCTTCGGCTTTTTCGAAATCTTTTTGTTCTTTTCGAATTTCTGCGGGCGTAGCGTTTATCGTTTTGTCGTGTGCTTCAATCTGACGAGTCTGATTTTTACGTTGATTTTCTACTTGTGACTCAGAACCTACAGTCTTTTCTTCGGTTTCAGCTGGTTGTTGTTCAACGCCAGGATCGGACATCGATACGCCGCCAAAAACGCCACCGCTACCGCTTGATCCCCTAAGAGCCCCTGACGGCTCAAAATAGTTCGATACGCCTTGTTTTTGGTCGGCTGTTGTGGCGTTCAGCAACCAAAGCAGAAGAAAAAAAGCCATCATTGCTGTCACGAAGTCCGCATACGCGACCTTCCAAGCCCCACCGTGTCCCGGCGGCGGCGGCGGCGGAATTTTCTTGACGAATATCGGGCGTTCCTCTCCTTCGAGTGACATATCTAACCTCGCGCATCCGAACGGCTCAACGACGCCTGTATTTCATTATCTGGCATTTCGGTCAGTGGTTGTTGTCGTTTAAGGATAATACTAATTCGACGGTTCAAAACTGACTGTGGCTTGTCGGGGTAGAGATGTTCGCGGTCAGCTTTTCCGGCCACTTTTGCAATCTTTTCGGCTTCCAGTCCAAATTCAATCATTACCCGGCGGGCCGTATTCGCTCGGTCACCCGAAAGTTCCCAATTGCCATAATTCGGACGGTTACTTCTTGAGCTATCCGTATGTCCCGTGACAACTACGTCGTTTGGCATTTTGGTGATTATATTTGCGACGATCGCCAACATCTTCTGGCCATGATCGTTCAAGACTGCACGACCTGCCACAAACATTTGGACATCTTCTCCATCAAGAATTTGGATGCGTAGACCATCCGTTGTGTAGTCGATCATCAGACTATCTTGCATATCATTCAATTCAGGAATTTCTTGGAGCGCCTGACGAATTTCCGCTTCAACTTTGGCAAAACTTTCTAGCTCGGTATGGAGTCTCTTGACCTCGGCCTGGGCCAACGAATCCGTGTCTTCATCGTGTTCTTTGCCCTCATCACCACCTGATTTACTACCCGCCTTCGCTAAGGGGACGGTAACACTTGGCGGTGAGCCAGCCGATTTTAAAGCGCCTTCTGCTATCTGAGCCAGACCAGCAAGCGCTTGTCCCGAACCTGCGAGGTTCTCTTCTTCGGAAGTATCTGGCTCGAAATAGTCCGAAAGGCCTTGCTTATTTGATTCAGTCGTCACGTTAAGCAACCAAAGTAATAAGAAAAATGCCATCATGGCTGTTACGAAATCTGCATACGCTACTTTCCAAGCGCCACCATGTGGCGCATGCTTAGCCTTTATTTTTCTTTTGATGACTAATGGCTTTAGCTCTTCATCTAAATCATCGGACATGGCTTTTCTAACAACTCCGCCTTAGTCATTCCCGATTAAAATGGGGTGATCGTCGCGGTTGTTTCTTCCAATTTTGCAAAGCTAGGTCTGTTATTTTCTCCCAACGTCTTGCGAGCAAATTCCACTGAGACCGCCGGTGCATAACCTTGAAGATGCGCGATGATGCCCGTCTTCAAGCAGACGTAATAGTTATGGTCGGCGTCACAGATGCCTTTCATAGCTACCGCTATTGGCCCAACGAACCCGTAACAGAGTAAAATCCCGAGAAACGTTCCAACCAGCGCTGCGCCGATTGCAGCGCCCAAGATTTCAGGTGGCTCAGTAATAATCCCCATCGTGTGTATAACACCTAAAACTGCGGCGACAATTCCAAGACCTGGAAAACTCTCCGCCATTATATTCACGGCATGGGAGACTTCTGACTTGTGCTCGTGGTGTACTTCAAGCTCTTGGTCAATAAGTGTTTCAACTTCGAGTGGATTATCTGTTCCCAGGGTCATCAGCCGTAGGTAATCACAAAAGAATTCAACTGCGTGATGATCGCTGGCAAAATTTGGAAATTGATTAAATAAGTCGCTGGTTTCTGGATTATCTATATGAGATTCGAGTGCCAGCATGCCTTTAGATCTCGCCGTTCGAAAAACCTGATATTGAAGTGTCAGAAGTTCGAGGTAGTCGTCTGCCTTATATTTTGGCCCTTTAATAAGGCCTATCACTGCCGAGATCGCACCCGTTATCGTTTCTTTGCTGTTTGCGGCAATAAATGCGCCAAGGCCTGAACCACCGATGATGACTAATTCTGCTGGTTGCCACAAAACTGCTAAATGGCCGCCTACCATAAGATAACCGCCAATAATGCTGCCGATAACGACCAAAAGGCCAATAATTACAAACATTAATTATTCCCAGCTACAACCGTTTTTAGAGTAGGTATTCTTGCCTAAAGAGTTCGAACCGAGCGGTCAATAAGCGCCCGATCCCAACTTCATAAGGCATAGCTTGCTGCAACTGGTTCGAATGATACTGAATTAGCACAATTTCGCTAGCCTGATTCACTGACAGTTTATTGAAGTAATTGAGTTAAAAAATACCTCACTACCAGCCTATCAAAAGCAAAAAAAATTATTCTGCGAAGATTTCGTTATACGTCTTTTATCCCTGCAAAGCATTGCTCCCAGTAACGCAGGTAGTAGCCGTGATGTCGATGCGTTGTCTATCAGGAAGTGTAATTTCTTTATTTACGCGCGCATCAACCGACGTAATACCCTTGTATTTTGGCACGGGGTGCTTGCCGACAGGCTAGCTATATCTCTACAACCAGACACTTGAACGACCAGTGAATAAGGGAGGTGGAAATGATAAAATTTCTAAAGCGGGGCAAAAGCGACTTTGATGTTGCTGAAGCAGATGCGAAAGTTCGCGGTGTCGTTGAAAAAATTCTGTCGGACATAGAAAAAAATGGCGATGAGGCGGTCCGAAGACTTTCCGACGAATACGATGGTTATAAACCCAAAAATTTTCGGCTCTCTGCAGATGAAATAAAAACAGCTATTTCTAAAGTACCGCGAACTGATATCGAGGATATTGAATTCGCCCAGAAGCAGATCCGAAATTTTGCCGAAAAGCAGAAAGAATGCCTTAAAGATCTAGAAGTTGAGACTATGCCAGGAGTGATCCTGGGGCACCGCAACATCCCGGTGAACTCCGTCGGCTGCTATGTGCCGGGCGGTAAATACCCGATGGTCGCTTCCGCGCATATGAGCGTTCTGACCGCTTCCGTCGCGGGCGTTAAGCGGATCGTCGCTTCGGCCCCGCCGCAGGAGGGCGAACCTCATCCAGCGATTGTTGCAGCCATGCATATGGGCGGCGCCGATGAAATTTTGGTGCTCGGCGGAGTGCAAGCGGTTGGTGCGATGGCGATCGGTACGGAATCTATTCCGGCTGTCGATATGTTGGTTGGCCCCGGCAATATGTTTGTAGCGGAAGCAAAGCGGCAGCTGTATGGGCGGGTTGGGATAGACCTATTCGCGGGGCCTACCGAAACCCTGGTTATTGCTGATGATAGCGTTGATGCCGAACTTTGTGCCGTGGACTTATTGGGGCAGGCGGAGCATGGGCCGACGTCACCTGCTGCTTTACTTACAAATTCGCGCAAACTCGCAGAGGATACAATGGCCGAGGTTGAGCGCCAGCTTAAGATCATCCCAACGGCGGATATCGCCAAAAAATCGTGGGATGAATACGGCTCCATTATTCTGTGTGATACGATCGAAGAGATGATCAAGCATGCCGATAATATGGCCTATGAGCACGTCCAAGTTATGACTGAAGATCCCGATTATTTCGCTAAGAAGATGACCAACTACGGCGCGTTGTTTCTTGGACCTCGGACGAACGTCTCCTATGGCGACAAGACCATTGGCACTAATCATACGCTTCCGACAAAGCGGGCGGCGCGTTATACTGGGGGACTTTGGGTTGGGAAGTTCATGAAAACTTGCACGTATCAGAAAGTTCTGACCGACGAAGCATCAACGATGGTCGGTGAATACTGCTCCCGACTTTGCGCTCTTGAAGGCTTCGCTGGACACGGCGAGCAAGCTAATATTCGGGTGCGTAGATATGGTGGTAGCAACATCGAACCATATGGAGTTGCTGAGAAGCTCTAGCATGTTTAAAGGGTTTTAGGTCAGGCCGCTTTAGGCCACTTGCGGAGGGTAAATATGCGGAACTGACCTAGCAGAGCCGCTTAGTGACGAGATTTTTTTTAAAGTTCAAGGATTGCGTCTCGAAATTAAGGTTTTGCGCGATCAGAACCTTAATACCTAACAAGATATTGAATTAATTCGAATTATCTGCCCGTTGCCGATCAAGGATCAACGACTATTTAGGCGTCCAGCGTTATAGGCATCGGGTGACCATCGCTGCAGATACGCCGCGCTAAATGGTGTTTCTCCATTGTACGAGTGTGTAGGGAGGATCCGAATCGTCGTGGGCTTCGAAGACCGCTTCGACTCTGTTACCAATGGTCACTTCCTGATGCGGGTCGCCCAAGAGGTTCCCAATCATCCGAACGTTGCCTGCGTGTGGTAGCTCGACCAGGACAACAAGATAGGGGCCATGATCTTTTAATGCAGGGTGAACTGGATGCCACGGCCGCTCCCAACTGTAGATGACGCCCGTCGGCTCGACGTTTTCCCAAGTCATATTAAGCGAACAGCAGTTATGACAAATCCACTCCGGACCCCATTGCCAGGCACCACAGTCCCCGCATTTCTGAATTATCAACTCCCCGCGGCGGGTCCCTTCCCAATAGGGAGTGTCCAATCCGTCTGATTGCGGGACTGGAATCGGCATGCCCTTTGGTAGATAAGTCTCACTCATAATGTTGCCTCCGATCCCATTATGACACTACTAACGTGGTGAACCATTGGGCCCGCTATATTCATTGCAACTTCTGCGCCCGGAACTTGGTTGACGGATTCGCCTCTAATCTGGCGGACGGCTTCAATCTGCAATCCAAGGCCGTGCATGTAGCATTCGGCCAGGTTTCCGCCACTCGTATTCAGTGGCATTTCCCCGTTGGGAGCCAATAGATTTTCTAGTTGAAAGAATTCGTTGCATTCCTCGGGTGCGCAGAAGCCGTGTTCGACAACCGCCATCATTACTCCGATAGTAAAGTTTTCGTAGCTTTGCACCACGTCCACGTCACTGGGTGTTAGCTCCGCCATTTCGTAAAGGCGGGGTGCCAAACTGGCGAAGCTCGAAGAGGGAAAGTTGCTGGCGTTCATGACCGGCGCACCGCAGCGGTGGTCGGAGCCCTGTGCCGCACCTAGGATATAAACGGGTTTTTGTTTTAAGTCCTTCGCTTTTTCGGCCGATACGATAATACAGGCGGCTGCTCCGTCGTTTTCCTGACAACAGTCGAAGAGACGACAAGGTTCTGCGATCCAGCGGGAATCATCGTATTTCTCTTTGGATAGGGGGCGGTTATACATCACGGCACGAGGATTATTCTGTGCATGATGGTAAGAAGCCATTGAAATCGAACGCAGCACATGGTGCTCGACTTTATTTTCATGCATGAAACGCATGGCGCGCATGGCATATTTTTGCAGAGGGGACATCACACCGTAAGGTGACATATAAGCGGCGTCGCCGCTAATCAGGGGGTCGGGTGCACCTTGGCCGAAGCGCCGGAATTGGCCTTGGGCAAGGCCACGGAAGGCCACGACACAGTCTGCGTAGCCGCAGGCGACTGCCGCCGCGGCGTTGCCGATGGCGGCAGCGACACCGCCGCCGCCGCCGCCCCAGTTCATATTGGAAAACCGCAAATCGTCGATGCCGAGTGCGGCGGCAATCCGAGTGGGCTCATTTCGGTCATTCGAATAAGAGGCGAATCCGTCGATCTCAGCTGGGGAAATTCCGGCATCGTCACAGGCGGCGAGGATCGCCTTCAAGACTAGTACGAATTCACTGTCCGGTGACTGCCCGTGCTTGTAATAGGTGGTTTCACCTATACCGGCTAATGCTGTCTTACCTCTTATTGTTCTACTGTCCATATGTCTCCACCACTTCACATTGAAAGCTCTATAGGCAAAGTGCAAGAAAAAGCGTTGCGGACAAGGGGAACATTGCTGGATGGTCTAATTTCGTGACCTTCGAAATCCACTTCTAACTTGTGGTGTCTTCTTTCTTTAGCATGGTAGAGGGGGAGTTTTTGGCATATTAACGGCGACGAAGGACGCCCGCGTTTGCGGCTAATCCAGCGGCAACGGCAATTAGAATTGCAAGGAAGCCGTAAATTTTCGGATAGTCCTGCGCAAGATTGAAGATTTCTGCTTCGATACCGCTTTTCGAAATATGGAGTGGCGTCTTTTGAGAGCTCACCACCTTCCCGTTTCGTACCAGGAATGCTTCCATGCTATAAGCCCCTGTCGGTACGTTGGCAGGGAAGATGACTTCGGTGCGGAACAGCTTGCCGCCGATCACTTTGACGCGCCCTTCGAGAACGCCGTAATGGCCGAGAGCCTGTTTGTTGCGGATCAAGGCTGTCTGGAAGTCTGCTTGTTGTGCTGGACCAATTTTCTGTTTTGATTTGAAACTAAGGTACTCGACGCCGATCTGATGCTGCTCGCGGATTGTTAGGGGCAGCCATTCGTTGAGCTCCTCGCTAGCCATGACTTGGTAGAAGGAAATCGCGTTCGTGAATGTTACCGCCGCCTCGTTGGCCCAAATCCCGGCAATCCGGCCTTTGCGACGAATAGTGACCGGTTCGCGAGGCCCTTGCACAACAACTATAACCTCGCCATCTCCCTCGAACGTCCCGTATAGTAGTACTTTCTTGCCGGTAAAGCCGAGATCTATCTTTACCAATTGCTCGGATAGGTCGGCAACTAGCGCATCCGCGTTCGCACCACGGGAACCAAGTAGGCCGAAGAGTACGAAGATGCAGCAAGTGAGGAAGATTGGAGGTCTTCGCATACTAATGACCTCCTGTGAACCCAATGCCATAAAGGTCGGCGGGCATAACTAACAGGTCGTGCGCAATCTTAATGCAGACTGCCAGGACGATCAGGGCTAGTAATCCGCGTAATTGCTCTCCTTTTAGCTTTGAGCCAAGAAATGTGCCCAGCTGCGCGCCGATAACGGCGCCGAATAGCAATAGGAAGGCGAGCACCACATCGACGGTCTGGTTTAGCGATGATTGAAGAAAGGTTGCATTTGCTGTCACGAAGATGATTTGGAAAAGGGATGTGCCGACCACGACATTTGTCGGCATACCGAGCAGATAGATCATCGCCGGTACCATGATGAAGCCGCCGCCTACACCCATAATTGCCGACAGTATGCCGACAAAAATTCCAATTATCAGTGGCAGTAATGCGCTGATATAAAGTTTCGATTTCCTAAAACGCATTTTGAAGGGTAAGCCATGTAGCCAGTTGTGCTGGTGTAACTTCCGCTGCGTGTTGTCTGACCGACGCGAACGATGGATTGCTCGCAGGCTCTCGATCAGCATCAGGAACCCTATAATGCCAAGAAAAACCAGATAGCAGAGCTGGATCACAAGGTCGATTTGGCCAAGGTCACGTAATTCTTTGAATAACCATACGCCGAGCGTGGAACCGATAAGGCCACCAATTAGCAAAACCACGCCCATTTTGAAATCGACGTTGCCACGTCGCCAATGCGCAACGACGCCGGAAACTGAAGATGCGAGGATTTGGTTGGCTTCAGTGCCAACGGCAACCGATGGTGAGATGCCGAGAAAGATCAAAAGTGGCGTCATTAAGAAGCCGCCACCTACCCCAAAAATACCTGATAGAACCCCAACACCGGCGCCCAAACTCAGTATCAGAAAAATATTCACCGATAGTTCGGCGATCGGCAGATAAATATACACGTCCTACACTCGTGGTAGCCCTTAAGGCCTGGCGATATTCTCGTGTGCGTCGAAAAGATAGGCACTGGAATACGTTGTGCGGCCGCCGCAATATGTCTTTCGTTATGGCCGCGTGCAAGCGCATGGTCTCAGAATGTTTTCAACACGCGCCTATTTGTCGCGGGGTGTGAGTGCAAGAAGGAATATTGATGTCATACAAATCGGTTTTCAAACCGGACCTGTTCCGGAATCAATTGGTTGTCGTTACCGGGGGCGGTAGTGGTATCGGAAGATGTACCGCACACGAGCTAGCAGCGCTGGGTGCCACGGTTGTTCTTACTGGCCGCCAGTTGGAAAAGCTTGAACGCGTCGCTACCGAGATCGAGGATGATGGCGGTACTGCGGATTATTTTGCGTTCGATATCCGTGACGATGCGGTTGTGGCCAGAAAAGTCGCCGAGATCCTAGAGTGCCATGGCAAGATCGATGGACTGGTAAACAACGCAGGTGGGCAATTCCCGGCACGTCTCGAAGATATCTCCCAAAATGGCTGGAACGCGGTTGTGGCCACGAACCTTACTGGAGGTTTCCTCGTCAGTCGCGAGGTCTACAAGCAATGGATGAAAGGAAATGGCGGTTCAATTGTGAATATCATCGCAGACATGTGGCGATCCATGGTCGAGATGGGCCATTCGGGTGCCGCCCGCGCAGGTATGCTGAGTTTCACGGAAACGGCAG
>PBOZ01000026.1 GCA_002724555.1 Rickettsiales bacterium | reverse complement strand
TGATACGTGAATGCGAGTTCCGCGCCGTGGGCGGCCAAAGTCTTCGCAATGCCCCAGGCGATCGAGCGATGGTTCGCGACACCCCTGATGAGGCCTCGTTTGCCTTGCATCAGTGGTTGCGTTTCCGTCATCCGATTGCCTCCATTTTTCTTTTAATTGGCGCCGCAACTTTCAGTATCGGGACGCTAGTCAATAACCCGGCCATCCTACACGGAAAGCCGTTGCGGTCAACGCGAGGCGTGTATCCCAAATATTTGATTTCCAGCTATCATGTTTGCGCAATTATCTAAACTGAAATTTTCCCAAATGAGATAACCTCTCATTTCATTGTTCACTTCCGAACATTAGGCTAGGGAAACCTAGTAATTCCCCCAAATATGCTGTCTTAAATCCCGCCTATGGGCAAGAATACTTCAAACTTACAACAGCTTTTTTGGAAACGCTCAAAAAGATTTACAGTTCGTTGTTGTAGAGTTATCGAACACACCGTTACAAATATATCATATAAGTTTAAGCACTGGCTCACCCGCCACCAATAATGAGCCGTTCATTCACAAATTATAAATAATGCCAATATTCCATACAGTTGGCCGCGTTATCTTTTAATTTAGATAAAAATATTCTAGCACACCACCGACTGTAAATTGACAGCCATACTTATAAAAATTGAATACGCTAACAATCTCGAACCAGCGATTACGCTTTATTCCATTCCAGCCTCACGCCGCAAACTGTTCGGATGCTTCTCCGACCAAGTCTGAATAAATTCTGCCAATTCATCATCAATTTTATTCGGCAGTACGATCTTCAATTTTACGTATTGGTCACCCGCCGAACCGCCTGCGCGGGAGGCTGGCACACCGCGCCCCTTAAGGCGCAGTTTCGTGCCTGAACTCGCGCCGGCCGGTATTGTCAAAGTAACGGGTCCATCAATAGTCGGGACATTGATTTTGGTGCCAAGAATTGCTTCATCAATGGAAACTGGTAACTCCACTTCAATATCCGCCTTATCCTTGATAAAAAACGGATGCGGGTCGACTTGAACTTCTACAAATGCATCGCCTGCAGGCCCCCCACCTTTGCCTTGTAAACCCTGTCTTTTCAGGCGGAGGTTTTGACCATTTTCCGTACCGGCTGGGATATTGACATCCAGTGTCTTTCCATCGTGACGATTAATTCTCCGTTTTACACCCTTTACTGCGGACAAAAAATCAACGTGGACCGTGTATCGCACGTCTGCCCCAGGAATCTGCCCCATACCGCCGCCACGTCGCCCCCGGATACCCCCAAACAAATCCGAAAATATATCTTCGACACCAGCTCCCTTTCCGCCAAACCCAAATCCACCACTACCCGGATGAGCATTATTGAAGGCGTAACCTGCACGTGGCTTACCTTCAGCGTCGACTTCACCGCGATCAAATTGCCCACGTTTCTGTTTGTCGGACAACAGATCATAGGCCGCCGCGGCCTCTTTAAAACGCTGCTCCACAGCCTCATCACCGGGGTGTTTATCAGGATGAGTCTCTTTAGCGATTTTCCGGTACGCTCGCTTTATTGTGGTTTCGTCCGCGTCCCGTTTGACACCAAGGATAGTGTAGGGGTCTCTCATCTATCTACTGCTTCAAGGATGGCATTTGACCACTAGCTAGTTGTGAATGAACATAAAACACCGTTATTGTACGATTTTCCAACTACCATCTGGCTGTCGGCAAGCTCTACCAAAAGCCTCCTGTGTTTGGCCTCCAATCGTAACGGTTTGGCGGAATTCACGGCAATAGGCGCCAGTTGCTGAATTGGTCCCCTGCCGTGTCGGGGTAACTGTGCCCGAATTACCACTTTCTGGATTGTTCCAATTTATTGTTTGTCCGATTGGCGCCGTTTGTGCCTTCCGTGCAGCCTGAGTAGCGGCCAGTTTGTCTGCCCGATCCAGCGATTTACCAATCTCATTTCCGGCGTAACCACCCAAGAGTGCACCGATTGCGACCGCGGCGAGTTTCCCTTTACCACCGCCAACCTGAGAGCCAGCTAATGCGCCAACACCAGCCCCTAACAATGTACCCACGTCTTGTTTCGGGCCTGTACTATGCTGATTGCAGGCCCCGAGGACTAATGCTGCCAGCAAAAACATGACACTGCTTTTGATCATTTAATCGATCCCTTCCGTTGAACAAACAAAATCCTGTCCAATCTAACACATGAGTTTAAAAGCCGTTTGATACGCTTTGCAAGAATTGCGCTAACCTGACATTTACACAGATAAGGAGCTTATCTCCTCATTTAAACGAAAATCAGCATCAATTTCCAAATATCAAACGCAATTTAATTGGATCTTCAATGACGACCGAAACAAAAAAGCAACCCATTGAACTGTTTTTAAAATGGTTCGACGAAGCAAAATCCGCGGAACCCGCTTTACCGGAGGCCATGTCGGTCGCAAGTGTAGCAGCGGATGGCCGTCCTTCAAGTCGTATGGTATTGCTAAAAGATGTGGATGCAAGAGGTTTTACCTTCTACACAAATTTAAACAGTAGGAAGGCCTGTGAAATCCAAGAAAATGCAAATGTAGCGTTGCTTTTCCATTGGAAATCATTGAAACGCCAAGTCCGCGTGGAAGGCCTAGCTAAGCCAGTATCCAACGAAGAAGCGGACACCTACTTTGCAACCAGAGATCGAGGCGCGCAAATCGGTGCGTGGGCGAGTGAACAATCAGCTCCGATGTCGGGGCAATTTGAGCTTGAGAAAAAAGTTGCTGAATGGACTGTCAAATTTGGTGTTGGAAAAATACCAAGACCACCGTTCTGGTCTGGGTTACGGGTCGAACCATTACGAATTGAATTTTGGAGCGACGGACGGTTCCGATTGCATGACCGCCTCATTTACATCCGCGATAGTGATGAATGGAAAACGGAACGTTTATTTCCGTGACTGATTGGACAATTGACTGAACCAGTAATTGGTAAAAATGGTCAAGCAACACAAACGATATTTTACTGAAGGTCCCGTATTTTACTGAAGGTCCCGTCGTTAGCTGTTTCATTCTATTTTTACATTAACTTTTCCCTAACTCGCATTAGAACACAGTATTAATTAGCAATCCGGGCTCGCAAATTTATCCAACTCTAACTGGAAATTGATAAATTCATTAGTCGTTATTTATATTCCATCAATGACGAAGTTGGGTTGTAGTTGATTGAATTTTATTTAGGGTCGGAGTTTCTAGTTCATTGAGATCCTGCTGTTGTTGAAGAGCTGGTACAGATACATTGTGACAACCAGAACAGTAAGGATATTAACCGTGGCCGAATCATCGGTATGTCGAGATTACTTTTTTAAAATTTTAAGCAAAAAAATTTTAATTGTAATACCATTATGTCGTCTCGGGTAAAATTTTACCCGCTGCTCAGACTGTTCGCGTCGCTTGTCATTATGACAGTTGGTGCTACAGGCATGTATGCGGTGACCGTATCTCTTAAACCAATTCTTATTGAGTTTGAATCCAGCCGTGCCGCGGCCTCCCTTCCCTATGCATTTACGATGATAGGCTACGGGTTAGGTGGCATTCTTATGGGAAAAATTTCAGATAAGTTCGGCGTCTTTTGGACCGTTTTATTTGCTGGTTTTATGTTATCAGTTGGATTTGCGATAGCTTCAATCGCCGATAACCTCTTGCAGCTTTGCATCATCCAAGCGATCATGATCGGACTCTTAGGTAGCGGTGCGACCTTTGCCCCGCTGGTGGCCGATGCTTCACATTGGTTCACAAAACGCCGTGGTATTGCTATCGGGATCGTTATAAGCGGCAACTATCTCGCTGGCGCCATTTGGCCACCAATAATACAAGATATGATTGACGTTGGGAATTGGCGCACTGCTTATACGACACTTGCCGTCATTGCAGCGTCTATTATTCCTGTCCTGAGTTTTCTGCTCTACAAACGACCTAATATAAACAATGTTGAAAGTTTGTCCGATCCGTCGGGTTCGAATGGGATAAGTAACCATCCCCTTGGATTTGCACCCAACACACTGCAATGCGTAATCTGTTTCGCCGGTATTGGCTGCTGCATCGCGATGTCGGTTCCACAAGTACACATTATTCCATACGTAACAGATCTAAATTTTGAGGCGCGGCATGGGGCCAATATGTTGGCCATTATGCTCGGTTGCGGCGTTATAAGCCGCATTGTCTCGGGAGTAATCTGCGATCGAATTGGTGGGTTGAATACTTTGTTACTGGGCTCTGCCCTCCAGCTTATCGTTCTTGTTCTCTATTTACCGTTCGACAGTCTCACAGCGCTTTACACTCTGGCGGCTCTCTTTGGTCTTTCACAAGGGGGAATCGTTCCTTCATACACGATCATAATACGGACCTTTTTTAAGGCAAAGGATGCTGGTTGGCGTATTGGTATGGCTCTCTTCTTCACAATGCTAGGCATGGCAGTCGGCGGATGGCTTGCTGGTGCGCTTTATGATCTCACAGGTTCGTATGAATTAGCCTTTATCAATGCAATTGGGTTCAATATCGCGAACCTCGCGATCGCGACCATGCTGCGGCAACGCTTAACCAAGTCAAGAGCGGCAACCGCGTAGGCTAATCAACTAGTCAAGCATCTGGATATAAGTGCTGCGACGCATGATACTTTAAGAGACAATATCAGGGGACCCACAGAAGAAGCATTGGTCCAAAACTTGATGGCGTACCACAGTAGGACGTGTTTTCCATCTCTATTGGAGACCTGAAAACGTTAAAACCCATCTACACAAACCGCAAATAGATTACAAAAGGGCGTCTTTCGGCCCCCATATTTTTTGAATCCAAATACCTCTCTGAACTCTCGGACTACCGGAACTGAAAAAATACGCCTATTAATTGTCTATGAGAGTGTGAAAATTCAGCTTACGAGATAGGTTATGATTGAAATGGAACGCCACGGTGCCTGCGCCGTCCTAAAATTCAACCGGCCGGCTGCTTTAAACGCACTCAACGCGGAAGGTCTCTCGGCCCTTGAGAGAGCCCTCTCAGAGATTGCTCAAAGTGACGTTCGCGCTCTTATCGTCACAGGCGCTGGCGACCGGGCCTACTGCGCGGGCGCAGATATCAACGAACTTGGTCCTCGCACCCCTGAGCAAATCCGCACCGCGGCTCGGCGAGGACAAGCCATCGGCTTGCAAATTGAAAATTTACCCTTCCCATCAATCGCACTTATTAATGGCTATGCGCTTGGTGGTGGGTTGGAATTATCCCTCGCTTGTACATTTCGCCTGGCACACAAATCTGCGCAAATGGGGTTTCCAGAAATCACTCTCGGCATCTGTACTGGATGGGGTGGCACGCAGAGACTACCGCGACTTATCAAAATCCAGGACGCGTTAGACCTCCTGATGTCAGGTCGCCTGATAGACGGCGTCGAAGCAGAAAAAATAGGGCTCGTACACTCCACTTTCGATGGAAACCCGTTGCAAGCCGGATTGTCTTTCGCATCGCGTTTTACCGGAAATAGTCTGCCAGCCATGCGTCTAGTGCGAGAAGCCGTTCTAAGAGCAAGCGATATGAATTTAGAGCAAGGATTTCGGTCTGAGGCCGATTTATCAACCTTGTCATATCAATTAGAAGACGCGGCGGAAGGCGTTCACGCTTTTTTGGAAAAGAGGACACCCTCGTTCAAGGATCGTTAGAGCGCAATCGGCTCCCTACCCTCTTCCGCCCGCACAGCATTGATGATCTGCAGTACCCGTTCTGACCAAGGACGAAGTTGTACACCGAATTCATCTACCAGACGAGAATTATCCATCAGGTAGACACCGGACTCTTCTTTCCCTCCGGTTGCATTGTCGAATTGTATATCGGCGTCCGGCAAATATCCGCGAACCATTTCGGCAAGATCCCCCATGGTGATCGTGGTACCGCCAGAATTGTATAGGGAATGCTTTGGATCATCCGACATTAGCACGCGCTGAAATATTTCCGTGATATCATCGACGTGTATCGGTAACCGCGTGTAGTCCGCATAAGGGAATTTCGCAACTTTGCCGCGTGCTGGCCGCACAACGCACTGAACGTGGTCAACTGATCCAAAGATTTTATCTGGTCCGGCTACGTTCGTTGGCCGCACGCCAGTAATAGACATACCGAATTTGTCCCGATAGTCTTTCGCCTGCCATTCATTGAATATTTTATGCATGGCATATTGGTTATCACCGTGCTTGAAGTCCTCTTCATTGACTTCCCGCTCACCGTAATGCCGTTGGAAGCCGTAGACCGCAAGAGAACTAGCGTAAACAACGCGCTTTGCGCCGGTAAGCCGTGCAGCCTCGAAGAAGTTATCCATGCCAATAACATTCAACTTCATCGCCACGTGCGGCGGATGGTGATTTCCGATGTAATAAGCCAGGTTAATCACCCGAATCGCTTCTGCCGCATCCATTTTATCCATTACGTCGTCGAATTGCGATATATCACCACGAACAATCTTAACTTTGCCGCCGAGGTCATCGAAATCGCCGTCCTGCGGCGCGATATCCATAACAGTGACTGTTTCACCCTGCGCAACCAAAGACCGTGTCAAACGTCGCCCTATAAACCCTGTACCGCCCACAATAAATACGGACATATCCCCAACTCCTCATTAAAGCTCTTATTTTGATTCAGGAGTTAAAACTCCACTTTAAGCCTCCGCGTTCTAGCTTATGATTTAGGCTTCAAAAGAAGCCCTTCCATCTGTTGTCTACCTAAGGATCGAACAAATATGTCGTGGGAGCCGGAACTCGAAGAACTAAAACGTCGCGAGGCCTTTGCTGAAGAGCTTGGTGGCGCTGATCGGGTTAAACGCCAGAAAGACGGTGGCCGTCTTACAATCCGGGAACGGGTTGAACAAATGTCGGATGCGGGCTCCTTTCACGAGCTCGGGAAAATCGCTGGTCTCGCTGAGTACGATGAAAACAATGATCTCAAAATATTGACACCATCGAACTTTGTTTTTGGACGGGCTAAAGTTGATGGACGCCAGGTAATCATTGGCGGAGATGACTTCACCGTCCGCGGCGGTTCGGCGGATGCCACGATCAAAGAAAAACATCAGATGTGCGAGCGGATGGCGAACGAACTTCGACTGCCGTTAATCCGAATGGTCGAAGGATCAGGCGGAGGCGGTTCAGTTAAGACCATCGAAACTACCGGCCGTGCAAATGTCCCTGGCGTCTCGGGTTGGGAGGTTGTGGTCGACAATATGGGGACAATCCCACGCGTTGCGCTCGGTCTAGGTTCCGTCGCAGGCCTAGGCGCTGCTCACCTCGCAGCAGCGCATTACTCTGTAATGATTAAAGAAAATTCAGCACTCTTTGTCGCTGGCCCACCCGTAGTTGAACGCCTTGGTCAAAAACTAACTAAAAACGAACTAGGTGGTTGGAAAATTCAGCTTCGTTGCGGCGCAGTTGATCATGCTGTTGATACGGAAGAAGAAGCGTTTGAATGCGCCCGACGGTTTTTGTCCTATCTACCGCCATCCGTGCACGACACTCCGCCGCGTGGACCGCAAGACGATGACCCAAGCCGACGTGTTGAATGGCTAATCGATGCCATTCCTCGGGATATCCGTAAAGTTTATAAAATTAGGCCAATTATTGAAGCTTTAGTTGATGAAGGCTCTTTCTTCGAATGGGGTCAAATGTATGGCAAATCAGTCGTCACCGGTTTCGCTCGGTTCGACGGCTGGCCTGTAGCATTAATGGCGAGTGATCCATTTTCGTATGGCGGCGGCTGGACAGCAGACACATGTCGAAAAGTCGAAAAGTTCGTGGACACCGCAGATACCTTTCACCTCCCTATCATCTATCTCGCAGATTGCCCTGGCTTCCAGATAGGTCTAGAAGCGGAAAAGAACGGTACCATTAAAGAAGGCGTTAAGGCGATGAGCGCTATTTGGCAGACCACGACGCCGTGGTGCTCTGTGATCATCCGGAATGCTTTTGGCGTTGCCGGTGCCGCTCATAAAAATGGTGGCCGCTATTGCACACGGTATGCGTGGCCCTCTGGCCGATGGGGCTCGTTGCCCCTTGAAGGCGGTATCGAAGCTGCATACCGAGCTGATATCGATGCTGCAGATGACCCAAGCGCAAAAATGGCTGAAATCGAGGAGCGATTGAATAAACTTCGATCACCATTCCGTTCCGCTGAAACCTTTTGGATCGAGGAAATCGTTGATCCTCGGGAAACACGCTCCCTTCTCTGCGATTTTGCAAATACTGCAGCACCCCTGCGTGAACCAGGTGTGCGAATGCGAAAGATGCGTCCGTAAGGAGAGGTGCAAATGGCCATCGAAGCCTGGACTGGTACTTACGAGGAACTGCCGCTCGGGGCAGAGGAATACGCCTCTCAATTGATCGACGGCGCAGCCATTGACGCTTTCGCCCACGCCATTCAAAGCTTTAATCCTGTTCATATGGATGGCGATTGGGCCCGCGAGAATACGCATTATCCTGATCGTATCGCCCACGGTGTTATGACGACGGCTTTGATGTCACAACCATTGGTTCAATTCTGCGAGCGTTTCAAAATTCGCACGGCACTTCTTACGTCTTTTTCACGTTACACTAAGGCCGTGATTGTTGGCGACACGTTGACGACAACAGTCCGGCTTGCCGAGAAAATTGATAAAAAGAAGCGCATACGATTTGAAGTTGAGGCAAAAAATCAGAATGGCGATACCGTAATGATTGGCGAATTGCTCGAGCAATGTATCTAGACGAGGCTCTTGTTGAGTGTAACTCTATCTCAAGCAATGGATAGGAAGCTTTAATGGAAGAGCCAACGACTTTAGAAGTCTTTACCGATTACGTTTGACCGTGGTGTTATCTCAGTACGGTTCGTATTGAGAAGCTCAAGAAAAATTACAAAATAAAATTGAAGTGGGTGCACTTTCCCCTCCATCCGGAAACACCGCAGGAAGGTCGCGCCCTAGCCGATTTATTTACGGGTCGGACCGAGGCCGAGCTAAAGGCGCGACAAGATCAAATGAAAGGGCTCATGATGGCAGAAGGTCTGCCCTATGGAGATCGCACACATACCTATAACAGCCGCCTTGCTCAGGAAGTAGGCGCGTGGGCTGATACGCAGGAAGGCGGCGATGCGATACATGACGCACTTTACAGAGCCTACTTCGTTGAGGCCAAAAACATTGGTGATCCGGACATCCTGCTCAAGATTATAAAAGAAAATGGCTTATCGCTCGAGAAAGCACGAAAAGTGATTGAAGAACGCACTTTCAAGGAAGCTATTGACGACGATTGGCGAAAGTCGCAACAATTCGGTGTAACAGGAGTGCCTACATTTGCAGCAGCTGGACAGGGTGTCGTCGGCGCGCAACCTTATGAGACGCTGGAGAAGTTTTTGGATTCAGTTGGCGTTTCCAAACGCAGAGTATCCGATTAACGGAGGAAAGACATATGGCAATTGAAATTAAACCACTAACAATCCATACGGGCGCAGAGATTTCAGGCGTCGATATTTCTCAACCTCTATCACAGAGTGACGCGGGAGAAATTTGGGACGCTTTCCTCAAATGGAAAGTCATCGCCTTCCGAAATCAAAAAATGGATCATGCACAACAGGTCTCATTTGCGCGCACTTTCGGTGAGCTGACCATTGGGCACGCAGTTTTTGGGCATGTGGAGGGTTATCCCGAAATCTACTCGGTCGCAAAAAACCGTTGGGACAGTCGTTACAAGCCAGCACCACCGAATATCCGGCCTTGGACAGGTTACCACGCAGATATAACTGCCGCTCATAACCCTCCGTCCGTGTCCATACTGCGTGGGGATGTTATACCACCGTATGGTGGCGACACTCTTTGGGCAAACCTAGTGGTCGCATACGAAGGTCTATCAGAACCGCTAAAGAAATTTGCTGCAACACTTCGTGGTCTGCACAGGTTCGAACCACCGATTGGTACAGACGTAACCGCAGAATATCGCGAAATGCAGGAACGGCGTCGCTTGGAGACAGAACATCCACTCGTGCGCGTTCATCCAGAAACCGGGGAAAAGGTCCTATACATAAGCCCTAGTTTTTTGAAATCGATTGTGGATATGTCCCCTCGTGAGAGCGAACAGATCCTCGAAATTTTTTGGGAGCATGCGGTCCGGCCAGAATTCACATACCGTTTTAAGTGGGAGCCTAACGATCTAATCATGTGGGACAATCGTGCAGTCGTGCACTGCGCGCCCCGCGACATCTATGAAACGGAATTTGACCGGCAACTTTATCGCGTGACCTTGGTGGGCGATGTACCGGTTGGCGTCGACGGACGAGAATCCGTTTCAATTGCGGGACAACCGATCACACCATTTTCAGCACAAGCGGCTGAGTAAATGGTGGCTGTGATGAGCGATCTGCATCCATAGCCCTTCCTACGCGTATCGATATCGAAGGTGAATACGGGCTTCGCGGCGACCTTGTCGGTCACATAGTGATAAAATTTATTAGAGATACACTGAACAAACTTGAATGCCGTATAAACAGAGTACCTCACAGCTCAGGAACGATTGCACCACGAGTATTAGCACTATGCAAAAGCGCATCCCTAGGGAGATCAGATGTATGATGATTGAATTTACTCATTTGTCGCCGAGGTAGGCGTATGAACGAGCTTACTTCTAAGAACACCTTGTCTACTATCGCAGAGCTCGAAGCGATCTACGGGGAACCAGTTGGACAATCCTTGGTCAAAGAGATCGATTACATTTCTGAACACTACAAAGTGTTTATTGAAAAGTCGCCATTCTTGGTTTTGGCCAGCGTCGCAGAAGAAGGTCTAGACTGCTCACCACGCGGTGATCCCGCTGGTTTTGTTCGCGTCGTCGATGAAAAAACTGTAATGATCCCAGATCGTCGAGGTAATAACCGGATCGATACACTTCGTAATATCGTTCGCGACCCCCGGGTCTCATTACTTTTTCTTATTCCTGGTGTTGGGGAAACTCTTCGCATCAACGGTCGCGCGGAGATATCTGTGGATCCCCACCTCTGCACAACCTTCGATATGCATGGCAAGACACCGCGCAGTGTCATCATCATTACCGCAGAACGAGTTTACTTTCAGTGCCAGAAAGCTCTCACGCGATCACATCTTTGGGACCCGAATGCACAAATCGAGCGCAAAGAACTTCCGACCGCAGGTGCAATCTTGCAAGCGCTCAGCCAGGATGAATTCGACGGCGACGCCTATGATCGAAATTATCCAGAGCGCGTAAAGAAAACAATTTACTAATCAAGGTATTTGAATAGATGATTCATGACCCACCCGCGTTGACTATTCACCGGGGCTTCAAACGGCCTTCCAAAGAATTGGTTGAAAAATTTCGCGGTGCACAAACATCACATTTAGCCGATGCAATGAACGGGCGCGGTGCACTTAATTACCGGATCAAGCCACTCGACGAATCACAATCCGCGTTTGTTGGACCAGCATTAACGGCTCACTCCGCTCCAGCCGATATCGTTGGCATGTTTGGCGCAGTGAACGAGGCTCAGCCAGGAGATGTATTGGTTATCGCCAACGACGCTTTTACCGGTACTGCCGTCGTTGGTGACCTGGCCATAGGCATGATGAAAAACAAAGGCATTGCGGCGTTTGTCACGGATGGACTGGCGCGAGACAAAGCCGGTATTCTCGAATTTGGCATGCCGGTATTTTGTCAAGGCATCTCGCCCAATTCACCAGGCCGCACAGGGCTTGGTATCGTTGGCGCACCTATCTCGCTTGGGGACGTTTTCGTGAAACCAGGAGACATCATGATTGGTGACGCCGATGCAGTCGTCGTCGTGGCACAAGAAGAAGCTGAAGAGGTAGCACAGCGCCTTGCCGAGATTCAAGAGTCAGAAAAAATAGCAGTCCAGCGTGTCGCAGACGGCGCCACGTTGCCCGCCAGCATGGCCGATATGATTGAAAATGCGCTGATCATTGAAGACGACGGCTGATGGCAAATGGAGCCGCTGAGCTAATCTGGCAGCTTTGGAACGCAGGCGAAGTAATTAACGACCTTCCCTTCGATTTAAAACCGCGGACACGTGCTCAAGGCTACGCCGTGCAGGCGCAGTTTGCAGGTATGAGCAAGCGACCACTCTTTGGCTGGAAAGTCGCAGCCACCAGCAAGGCCGGACAGGAGCACATTGGCGTCTCGGGTCCAATTGCAGGACGCATTCTCGCCGAACGCGCCTTCGAAGATGGTGACGAACTCGTCTTCGGCGCAAATCGAATGCGCGTCGCGGAGCCAGAATTCGCGTTCCGTTTCGGTAAAGCTCTGCAACCTCGGCGGAAAGAATATACCATGGAGGATGTACTAGACGCAGTCGCAACTTTGCACCCGTCTATCGAAGTTCCCGATTCCCGTTTCGATAATTTTGCGACCGTCGGTGAAGCTCAATTGATTGCTGATAATGCGTGCGCCCATGAATTTGTCCTCGGCCCCGCAACCGACACTAACTGGAGGGCGATTGACCTATCGCAACATAAAGCCAGCGCTGAAGTTGTTGGCGGCGAAGTACACGACGGAATTGGATCGAATGTGTTGGGTGATCCTCGCGAGGCTCTCCTCTGGCTTGTAAAGGAAGTCATGAATTTGGGTTACACTATCGAAGCGGGCCAAGTCGTCACCACCGGAACCTGCGCCGAGCCGCTGGACATCGAGCCTGGCAACGAAGTCATCGCCGATTTTGGAGATCTCGGCCAAGTGAGTATCTCGTTCGACGGGTGAAGTAATGAAAGCCTCCCTTTCTTGTCGGATAGCCGAATCTTCTAGCCGGAAAGATGTCGCTGCGATGCCGTT
>PBOZ01000025.1 GCA_002724555.1 Rickettsiales bacterium | reverse complement strand
GTAGGCGGCGGCAATGGAAGTAGCCAGCGTTTCACCAGAACCATGATTGAAAATTTCCATTCCAGCAGCCCGCATCTTCAAGGCCTTTGCAAGATTATCATTGACGATGCGACAACCCCATCCATCCGGACAATTGTTGAACCGGCCACCGACCAGATTTGGGTTAGCGAGAACATCCTTGATAGTCTTCAGTCCTGGATGTTTTTTAGCTAGGTAATCGGGGATCCACCACCCTTCAACGCCGCCCGGCGCCAAGACATCGGCGAGGCGCTCTACCTTGCCAGCCTTTTCCATTTTGGAATAAGCATCGCCAGTTGAATTCAGCCATAACTCAGTCACAATATCCGGCTCGCCATTCTCCGCCAGGGAAGCGACCGCGGTGGTCGTCGCCGATGGCACTTTTTCTACCTTGCAGCCGTAACCTTGCTCCATCAAAAATTTGGCTACTTCTGTGATGATCTGGGATGATGCCCAGTTCATCTCCGTAATGGTAACCTTGCCGCAACTAGCCGCGTTGGCCGTGGACGTTAGCATGGCGAAACCAGTGGCGGCGCCGATAATTGCTAAAGTTAAATTACGCATTGATTGGTTTCTCCTTGCGATTAAGAAGGGCATTATTGTTATGCGGCTTTTTTATTGAAGTCGCTACGACTCTTCCAAATAGGTTACTACCAAGCCTTGACCACAAAAGTTCGCCATATAGGCCAACTACCAATCGTTTAGGTCCGACTAATTTTTAATTTTTCGAGCAGCAGATGTCTTTCCGCGTAACAGGGAGCCTAGGCCCTTGGGAAATAGCTCTGCGTTCGATTAGCGAAAGCGACGAGCGACAGCATCACTGGCACTTCGACCAGAACGCCAACTACCGTAGTCAATGCTGCTCCCGAGTTTAATCCAAAAACGCTAATCGCAACGGCGACAGCCAACTCAAAAAAGTTAGACGTGCCTATCAATGCGCAGGGAGCCGCCACATTGAATGGAACGCGCCATAAATATGCAGCGCCATAGGCAATAATGAAAATTCCGTATGACTGAACTAGTAAAGGTACGGAGATAAGCGCGATCACCAGAGGTCGATCAAAAATAATATGGCCTTGAAATCCGAAAAGTAGAACTATCGTAACGAGCAGTGAAATGACTGAGATCGGCTTAATACTGCTTGTAAATCGGTCAACTATACCTTGGCTTTCCTGAACTTGTTCGGCACGACCGAGCAACCATTTCCTGGTGAGTGTGCCAGCAATAAGCGGAATTACGACATACAGGCCTACCGATATAATTAATGTCTCCCATGGTACTTCAATATCAGTGACGCCCAATAAGAACGCCACAATTGGCGCGAATGCGAATACCATGATCATATCGTTCAGTGAGACCTGAACCAAAGTGTATGTCGGATCACCGCGTGTAAGTTGCGACCACACGAATACCATTGCTGTGCAAGGGGCCGCTCCAAGCAGGATGAGCCCGGCAATGTATTGTTGCGCATCCGCTGGCGCTATCAGGTCAACGAACAAGAATTCGAAGAATAAAATTCCAAGCATCGCCATGGTGAAGGGCTTAACCAACCAATTGACAATAATTGTAATTAATAGGCCCTTCGGACGATCTCCAATATTACGCAAGCTCGCAAAATCAACATTCACCATCATTGGATAGACCATACCCCAGATGAGGATGGCTACGACAAGATTAACTGACGCAAATTCGAGACCAGCGAGAAAGACAAAAAGACCGGGAAGAAAACTCCCAAGTCCAACCCCAGTCATAATGCATAGAGCGACCCAAATCGATAACCATTTTTCAAAAAACCCAATACCTCCCGTAGAAGAAACAACGGGCTGATTTTGTTCTTTCATTCGTTAACTCTTTTGATCATTCGCTGATTCTAGTATTTTTTAGCAGCACTTAACTAAGCGCAACGCTGATATACCGGCTCCGCTAACAATATGCAGATAGGGAGGCGGCTCCACTTGATAGGCACCATACGGATCATTACTTCAAAAGATCCGTGTTATAACAGGCATTTGGTCAAAGTAATATGAAATTCAAAGGTAATGGCTAAAACAATCCAGTTACAGTCACCTCAAATTTTTTTCGCCACCAATCGGTTATTTTGGAGGTGGGTATTTACATCCTTTTGGGCACTAGAATCGCGGAAAAAATATCGAACATATTAGATAATTCCAAAATCAATTATTTCAAAATACCCTACGACCGACCACATTCCGCTAGTTAACGTAGCAATAAATACGACTTAATTTTGGCTAATAAGTCGGCTTTGCAGAGCACAAAGCTACCCGACAGGGGTATTTAAGGTGCTGATATAAATAACTTTATAAGCTCTCCACCACCCTTAATAAACTAGCGCGGATTTCGCCCCAACAGGTGCTAGAAGGGAATCTCATCATCCAGAATTGATGGTGCTTCAGACTTTATATCGTTGTTATTTTCACGTTTGTAGGAAGACCCAGCATCTGCCGATAAATCTCCTCTTGCAACTTTCCATGCTTTAACATCTGTATACCAACGGCCATTGTATTCACGACTTTCCAGGTCGATGGAGACAACTAGGTTTTCGCCTTCCTTGATTGCAAATTCATCTATTTTGTCGCTCCAAGCCATGAAGCAAACTTGCTTTGGATACTGGCCCTCCGTTTCAAGAATATACTCTTGCTTGCGCCAAGGGCCTCGGGCAGATTCTCCTGATTTCAAAGGAAGTAGTTGAATGATCTTACCGCTTAACTCCATAATTCAGAATCCTCAGCTCAACGTTTTACTGTAACCGTATTTTTAATTGAGCATTGCAAATTATAATTGCCAAGCCTAACAGCCAGTTTATTTTTATTTTCGAAAATTACGAATTGCTTTTGAATAAAGGCAAGCGCTTGTAAATGCTGTCTATTTTTTATAAGGCAACGCTGTGGGCGTAAAGCGCGTAATGCTATTTCGGAACACCGGTTGATGCATTCTGCAAGATACCGATATAGACAGAAGGTCGCGGACGTAGAATTGCTTATAAAATTATGAAAACATTTTCAAACTCTGACGAAATACTGGAAGCGAAGCACGTTGATTTTAAGTTCGACAATAGCTTTGCACGTGAATTGGAAGGCTTTTTTGTACCCTGTAAAGCCGCAGAAGTGCCAGACCCAAGGCTACTGATGTTTAACCAGGCCTTGGCAGAAGAACTTAGCCTAGACTCCATAGCGCTCCAAACGCCACTTGGTGCTAAGATATTTTCTGGCAATCTTCTACCGGATGGTGCCACGCCTTTGGCACAAGTCTATGCCGGACATCAGTTTGGACACTTTTCACCTCAACTCGGCGATGGACGGGCCCTTTTACTCGGTGAAATTATCGACACACAAGGAAAACGCCAAGATATTCAGTTAAAGGGTTCCGGCCGGACACCATTCTCACGTGGAGGCGATGGCAAGGCTGCGCTTGGACCAATACTTCGCGAATATCTTATTAGTGAAGCCATGTTCGCTCTCGGCGTTCCTACAACGCGGTCGCTCGCTGCGGTTACAACCGGTGAGAATGTGGTGCGAGAGACCGAAATTCCTGGAGCAATTCTGACAAGAATTTCAGCCAGTCATCTACGGGTGGGCACATTTGAATTTTTTGCGGCCCGTGGCCAGACAGACATGGTGCGCCGATTAGTCGATTACGCCATTGCACGCCACTATCCGACAATACGCCAGACCGAAAACCCCTATTTAGAATTTTTCAAATCAGTCGCAAGAGCTCAGACCACACTTGTTGCTCATTGGATGAGTATCGGTTTCATTCATGGCGTTATGAATACTGATAATACAGCCATTTCCGGCCAAACAATTGATTATGGCCCATGTGCATTTATGGACACATTCAGTCCGAAGACAGTGTTTAGTTCGATCGACTCGCAGGGACGCTACGCATACGGAAATCAGCCCTCTATACTTGTGTGGAATCTAATGCGATTGGCTGAAACACTCGTTAAACTTGTTGATGTGAATGAGGATCGTTCGATCGAACTGCTTACTAATGAAGCTAAAACCCTTGCCGATGCCTATGATGAGACTTGGTTGACAAAGATGCGTGCCAAAATTGGCCTGAAAACCAATGAAAATGAAGATGCCGCTCTTATTCAGAAGCTCCTTGACGCGATGGAAGAGGGCGAAGCAGATTTCACCCTAACGTTTCGTAAACTGTCAGACGCAATACGCGGCGATAGCACTCCAGCGCGCCAACAATTCAAAAACCCGGAACTTTTCAATTTATGGGAAAATAACTGGCGTCTTCGTTTGGAACAGGAATCAATCCCTAATGAAAACCGCGCAGTGGAAATGGACAAAGTTAATCCGATTTACATTCCGCGTAATCACAAGGTTGAAGAGGCATTATCAAATGCAGTTGACCACGGCAATTTGTCAGTATTTGAAGATATATTGTCAGTCATTTCCGCGCCATTTGAGGAGGTAAAAGGTAACGAACGTTTTGCAGAACCAGCACCGAAAACGTCCGTTCCCTATCAAACTTTTTGCGGAACTTGATATTTAGATTTGAAACACTGGTCCGCTCCATATCTCCAAAACTAAACCTTTAAAATTGGCAGATCATTCCAGGGAACCTCTCAGGACGAACACAATAAATGTATATCTCTTGACCCACTGCTGAGCGGGTGCAGACTCTGAACTAACCTCGGCTAATAGAATAGGAAAAGCGTTATGAAATTTCTCGTCATGCCAGGCGATGGAATCGGCCCCGAGATCGTGCCGGTAGCGGTAGCGGCCCTAAGGGCACTCGACCAAAAACTCGGTCTTGGTATTTCGTTAGAAGAGGTGCCAATTGGATTCGCGAGCCTTGAAACGCAAGGCAATACCTTCCCCGACGAGGTTCTAGAAAAAGCGCGGGACAGTGACGGGGTTATTATGGGACCGACGGATACGTTAGCCTATCCGCCGATCTCTGATGGTGGCCGTGGCCCCTCCGCCTTCATGCGCACCGGCTGCGATCTCTACGCAAATATCCGACCCGCCAAAACACGGGCAGGAGTGCCCGCAGCTGTTAAGAATATGGACCTAGTTTTCGCGCGAGAGAATACTGAAGGCTTCTACGCCGATCGTTCAATGCATATGGGTAATGGCGAGATGATGGTCACCGAAGACGTCGCGATTGCCGTGCGTAAAATTACCAAAGAGGCTTGCACCAAGATCGCTCATGCAGCGTTCAAGCTCGCTTTACAACGACGCAAGAAGGTAACAATTGTCAGCAAACGGAATGTTCTCAAGATGACAGATGGCCTCTTCTACGACACGGTGCGGGAGATTGGGCAAAACTACCCCGAGGTAGAAATTGACGATGTTATCATCGACGCCATGTCAGCCTTGATGGTGCGAACACCAGAAGCTTTCGACGTTGTTTGTACTTCCAATATGTACGGCGACATCCTTTCCGATCTTGGCAATGAGCTTGCTGGAGGCTTAGGCCTCGGCGGGACAATAAATGCTGGCGACCATCACGTGATGGCGCAGGCAGTACATGGGTCCGCGCCAGATATAGCGGGACAAGACATCGCCAATCCAACAGCGATGGTTCTCTCACTCGCTATGATGCTTGACTGGATCGCAGCACGCGAACAAGACAACAAACTTAATGAGGCTGGGCATCGCCTGAGCTTAGCTCTCGACGCACAGCTGGCGGACCGGGCAACCTGTACTCGAGACCTCGGAGGCACACTGAGTTGCAGTGCCTTTGGACAAGCCTTAGTCAAACGTTTGGAAGAAGACGCATGAGCACTCCAGCGGAGATCCGAGCCGTCGCCGAACGGCGTTTCGCCGAACATCGTGATAAGGAAATCTATTCCCCACTCGGCGACATGATGCTCGACACGCTTGATAACGGCTACGCGGCAATGGAAAATTTGGTCGACCTTTGGCAGGGCCGCGGGCCCGTGGGTGGTTATAAGATCGCCCTCACCTCCAAACCGATTCAAGAACTTTGCGGTGTCGATCAGCCCTGCGGTGGTTTTGTTTTCAAGGAGACTATTCATTCATCCCCTACCTCTCTCTCACTCTCTGATTATAATGGCTTGGCACTGGAGTTCGAATTGGCGTTACGTTTCAGCCGAGACGTGCCCTCCGACGAGGGCCCCTTCGATGAAAATAACATTGGTGACTATGTTGGCGCTTGCTACCCGGCTTTTGAATTGATCGATGACCGGCGAGCCGATTACGGTAAATTAGACGCAATATCTATGCTGTCAGACAACATTTGGTGTGGCGGCGTAGTGCTCGGCCCCGAGATTACGGATTGGCAAGACTTCGACCTCTCATCCAATCCCGTGCACTTGACCTATAACAGCGAACGCATCCAAGAGGGCAACACTGGTGCAGCAATGGGTAGTCCAATGATTTCCCTCGCTTGGCTTGCTAATCTCGCCGCGTCACGGGGTTGGCCAATGCGCGAAGGTATGATCGTTATCAGCGGTTCGACATTTGCAACAATTCCACCGAAGCCTGGCGACCACGTTGTCTATACAATTGAAGGAATGGGCGATGTTGAAGTCCGGATTACGGCATAGAGGCTACATCCGGACACAAAAGAAGCCCAGCGAATTTGTGATCATTAACAGAATAAGCATATGAATTATAAATATTTCTGAATGAATACCTAAATATACAAAAATTAATTTTCTATATAATTTAATTTTATTATGCTATTTTGCTGGCGAATATTTTGTTGGAACAAGTAAAACGTTGTTCATTTCAATGATATAAGGACCACCCGTTTTTAAGAAAGCGCGCCAGTCTTCGTCTTGGGCAGAACTTGCACGCGCTTTACCCCTCGCATTGAGATCCGGATAGGCCCAAAGATGTGAGACTTCGTTTGGTTGACCCGCTTCCGCGTGCCAAAGACCGGCTAGTTTTGAATATTTTTCGCGATGCGGTAGCGCCTCTTTGAAGGCTTTGAGCCAGGGTCCAACTCCACCAACGACGAGGCGATAGTATCTATACTCATAAATATTTCCTTCACCCTCGGGTGGTGTGAATTCCATATCGGGGTTCAGAATTCTTATATCTTGTCGCTTAACCCAATCCTTGATGACGGCCACGTATTTGCCTGTCCAATCCTCGTTCTGAGAGAGCTTTCCGCGTAGCTCCTCACGTTGGGCATAGCTGTCGTAGCGCCAAAGGTGCCAAACTTGATTGAGACGGCCAAACTCACTTGTCCAATACCCACAATTGACACCGTAGTCATTGCCACGAACTGGACGGCCAACTTCTTCCGCATGCTTCAGGTATTTAGGCAAGTCCGTAGGCAAAAAAGAGTACGTCCGCATTTCATAAAGCATGATATTACCCCCAAGATCAGGTTATCAATTTCTTATTCGTTATCATCGGACAGCGTCGATAAATCAAAGATTGCTAACTCGCCAATCAATTCGATTAAGTTGCTCACAGCTAACTCCAAAATTTTTTCACCAACCTCAGCTGTCGCTGAAGCCGCATCACCAATAGCGCCACTAGAGTTTAAGTCTTGCGCCATCCAGCCAAACTGTATGTTTCCAGTGGCCGAAAGGTGACGATGACTTGTTCCCAATTCGGCAGCAAAAGATGGAAAAGCTTCTGCCTTGCTCATATCCACACTGTCCGGTTCGAGATGGAGCATAACCGACGTCTCCACTAGGCCACCATGAATTCCATGCTCTAATTCAGCCGCATCGACAAAACCGGACAGGTCAACCATACGATACCAACTAGCGGCCACGGCAAGTGCATCGACATTGACCCGAACCTCACGCGCAGTTATCCGCATAAGATCAGAATTACCCCCGTGCGAATTAAACATTAGAAAACGGCGAAATCCAAGTGCCGCCGCCTGCCCAATAATCGATGTCCAACTATCGATCAAGGCTGCGGGCTCCTGTGAGAGAGTGCCTAAAAATGCTTCATGTTCGGCGCTATAACCGATTTCTTGTGTTGGAAGAATTAAGAAAGGTAATTGGTCCGTCGCCTGCTCAACTAACGCCGACAGGATACCTTCATTAATACGCAGATCTACATCCAACGGCAAATGCGGCCCATGTTGTTCAATCGCAGCGAGTGGGAGAATGATTACCGTCTTTTCCCGGTCAATCTCAGAAAAGTCGCCGGATTTTAGTTTTCGCCAAGAGCGCGTGACTGTCATACCACTTTTGCCTGTTGAAATATTACCAAAGCTAAAATTCCGTTAGATACATAGTTATTGATGAGTACGGCCAACGTGAAGCTTACTGAGGTAGGAGCAAGATGGCCAATCTATAACCCCCGGTCAGGTTTCCATATTCATGGCCAACGTTCCTGTAAAAGTATGCAAGGCACGTAAAGTTGAATTTAAATTTATTGTAAAAATCAGCCGATTGGTTCTTTTGGTAACTTAATTACTACTTTTAATATTTTCTTATTTATAAATAAATTTTCTCAATTCCAAGTAGTTTTTCATAATTCATCAATTATTTATAATACAATTTATATAATTTTTTTTATTTAATAAAGATATATTGCCTCATTCAGCCGGCCTCAATTCAATTGAGAAATGTTCTTTAAAAACTTTATCGAGTTGATCAAAGCAAACCCCATAGCGGACGACCGTAAAATCACGAAAATCGATAATGCTGCTAGATACACCTTCCGGATTCGCATATTTTGAAGTACCGTGATCGATCACAATGTCCGCAACTGCATGCAATTCCGGCTCAATATCTGCGACCGCAAACTTGCTTCCAGTTAGCGAGATGTTCGCAGACGACCCAAACGCAGGTTTACCACGATCGAAGCAAAGTTGGGCCAGCGCGGTATGAAAGTCTCCTGCATTCAACAGCATATCTAGGGTACCCGCTTTAGACGACGTCGAAATCACGTATGGATCGACACCCTGTAGCGCAGGGTTCGCAGGGTCGAAGGGCGCCACAACGGAAAACGGCAAGTTATGCTCATAAAACAGAGCATGCTGAATTTCACGCTCACGCTGGCCCAGATTATGCAAAGCCAACGAGTGATCCATACAAGCAAACATTCCACTTGGCTTGTCGAAGCTACGCTTCTTTACAGCAAATATTTTTTTGATGGCTTCTTCTTTATGCCCAATAATCGCGTAAGCAACATCAAGCGGTACCAACGCGATGCCGCCATCCATAATAACGTCGTATACTGCTTCGGCATCTTTCAAAACTTGTTCCGGGCTTATTTTCATTTTTGTATACTTCAATTTGATAATACTGAATTAAAGGTTAGCGCTCTGGCCAATCTCGTCCAGAACGGTAGAGTTAGGAATTATTTTCCGCAAATAAAAATAGGGATGAACTTCGATGTCGTCATCACGATACGACCTCATCATCAGAAATGGTGAAGTAATCGACGGTACCGGCGCGCCACGTCGTAAGGCAGATATCGGTATCCAAGGTGATATCATCGCCGATATCGGAAACCTGACAGGCCATAAGGCTAATGTGGAGTTCAACGCTGCCAACCGGATCGTCGCACCAGGCTTTATTGACGTCCACACCCACGACGATCATGCCTTACTCTCCAAACCGGACATGACCTACAAGACGAGCCAGGGCGTTACCACTGTCGTCGCAGGCAATTGCGGGATAAGCTTGGCACCACTGCGCTTCACAGGCGAGCGCCCACCACCACCACTAGACCTACTGGGCGATGGTTACAAATTCCCACGCATGTCCGACTTTTTTGATGCAGTTAATGCGGAACCAGCAGCTACAAATGCCGCCCTACTCTGTGGACATACGACACTTCGGGTCGGCGCCATGACGGATCTGCAGCGTCCTGCAACCGATGACGAAATATCGGACATGTGTGACCATCTTGAGGAAGCGCTCGACGCAGGAGCGGTGGGTCTCTCTACCGGCCTTGCTTACGAACCGGCCAAGCCCGCACCAACAAGCGAGGTCCTCAAACTAGCAGAACTGCTTGGACCAGCTGGTGCTCTTTATACGACACACCTCCGAAATGAAGGCAACGACATCGTGGAATCACTTGAAGAAGCCTTTAAAATCGGCCGTGAATCCGATGCCGCGGTTGTTCTTTCGCACCACAAAGTAACCGGCAAAGAAAATATAGGCCGTAGTGAAGAGACTTTAGAGCTTATCGAACAGGTCAGGAGAGAGCAGCAGGTTGATCTTGACGTTTACCCCTATGTAGCAGGTTCGACAGTTCTGCAATCCTGGCGATTGAGCGAAGCGCGCCGCATTATAATTACCTGGTCGGTACCGGAACCGGAAGTGGGCGGACGTGACTTGTCGGATATAGCTGAGGAATGGGGTTGCACCCAAGAAGAGGCATGCGATCGATTACAACCAGCTGGGGCCATTTATTTCATGATGGATGAGAGTGACGTCCAACGGATTATAAAATATCCACATTCGATGATTGCGTCCGATGGACTACCCCACGATCATCATCCACACCCTAGATTATGGGGCACTTTTCCTCGTGTCCTCGGCATGTACTCACGCGAACAGAATTTAATTTCTCTCGAAGATGCGGTTCACCGCATGTCTGGCAAACCCGCCTCTGTCTTCGGATTAACGGGCCGCGGTGAGTTAGCGACAGGTAATTTTGCAGACCTAGTAATATTCGACCCGAATACGGTTATCGACAAAGCCGACTTCGAAAATCCGATAGAGCCAGCTACCGGTATCGACGCAGTCTTTGTGAATGGGCAGGCCGTCTACCGAGAGGGGGCCTCAACTGGTGCGCGTCCAGGCAACGCATTAAAACGGCAAAGTAATTTTGGACGCTAGCCATACTCTCCCCAATTTCTCTCGCACGACAGGATCGGGCAGCGTAAGTCCGTCCGTGTAAAGGCTTCTAGATCTGTGGCGCCAAATGCAGATTAATTCGGCGGCATAGCACGGAATCAAAAATCGATGTCTTTATAATTTAGCTAACGCTTTTCCCCAGGAGCAGAAGCATGCAATCTCGTAAGCAATCAATTCACAACCGTCGCTCAACTCTTTCCTCTATTTTCGCGATTATAGTCTGAAATAATATACAGAGTAATTTCTTAGCAACTCCGGATCACCATCAAATTTAGGCAGTCACGTCACTTCTTTTTCTGAAAGGCAGCGGTGTATCGCTCGTTCTGTTAAGTTTACGAGCAAATTGGTTTTGTAGCGGTTGCCGGAGAGAGGCAACGCCCCGCGGACCGCTTTTTCGGCCGCCACCCGAATGTGAGTGTCTGAGAGATCACCATCCAAAATTGCCTGCTCTGTCGCAACCGCGCGCATAGGCAATGGTGCAACAGCACCGAGGGAAATGCGAGCCGCGGTGATTGACATCCCGTCAAAACACAGCTGCATGGCAACCGACGCATCCGCGAAATCACCATCCCAGCCCGCCGATTTCTCAAACACCTGGGGAGTCCGTTCTTTGCGACGAGGCACATGAATTTCCAAAATGATTTCTCCGGCCTTAACGACTGTTTCGCCTGACCAGATATAAAACTCTTCCATCGATACCGTGCGTCGACCTGAAGCACCAACAATGATCACACTCGCATCAAGCGCTGTGAGTATTGGCGCCGCATCCGCCACGCATGGGGCGGCACAACGGCCTGAGCCCATAATGGAATGGTGCCTGTTGTCGCCCAGAACTGCATAGCATGGGCATGCCACACCACCCGCCTTGTAACACTGCGCGCCGCTGCGGAAGAACCAACAGCGCTTCTCTTGGCTCAAATCGCCCGCAAGTGTCGCTACATTTCGAATTTGCTGAGTAGCGATCTTTGTAAGTCCATCAACCAACATCGGTTGGATAGCCCGAAGGTCATCACATTCTGTGATTTCAGAGATTGTTGTCGACGCACCGATAACAACTTTATCGTCATAAACTTTAATGCCACGGAGTTCTTTTAACATGGCAATGTCTACAATAGCGTCCGGCGTGTATATGCCTTGACGAATGCCAACCTGCAGATCTGTACCACCCGCCATCAACTTCGTTATGCGGCCCAACTTTGCCATCTCACACACGGCTTCATCTAAGTCTTTAGGCTTAAGGTATTCAACTGATGGCTTTATTTTTCGTTTCCGCCCGAGTGCAGACCCAAGCTTTTTCAAACCAGGGAATAGGACCACAGGATAAAGCGAACGGGCAGTCGCAACCTCCAAATTATAGGGTCGCCGCCACTGTTGGAGTGCTAATTTTTTGTCTTTATTTAAAACTTCCAGCACATCAGAAGCCTTAATTGGTAACCTACGAAACCGGTTTCCAGTTACATGCGCCACAGCATTCGCAATGGCAGCAGGCGTTGGATTGATTGAGTGCTCACCGCCCGCCTTCGCACCGTACGGTCCGGTGGGGTCGTTAGTTTCAATATAAACGGTTTCAATTTCTGGCGTATCCTTGATGCGTGGTGCCTTGTAGGTAATAAGAGAGGCGTTGACTGGCGCACCATCTTGAAATACTAGCTCTTCCCTAAGCGCCATGCCGATGCCTTGTACAATGCCGCCATGCATTTGTCCGTCGAGCGCTAACGGATTCATGACCCGTCCAATATCTTGGACAACGACAACCTTCAAAACTGAAACGTGACCCGTAACTGGATCAATTTCGACTTCGGCGGCTTGTGCACCGAAACCATATGTTGCAGCGTAGTGGCCATACCCTGTTTTCGGATCCGGCCGCGAAATATCTATGTCGTAGCGATCTTCCACCCGGAATGGACCGTCAAGGGAGACCACCTCCTCCAAACTCAGACGGCGAGCATTATCACCCTTATGGCTAACAATACCGTCATTGAAATCAATTTCGGATGCTGCCACGCCCCAATGCTTAGCGAGCCTCTCTTTAAGCGTTTCTCGAAATTTTGTTGCCGTCTTGATCGCCGCATTGCCCGTAACGAATGTGACACGTGACGCGGCACTTCCTAGATCGGGGGGCGTTTTCTCTGTATCCATATGAAGAACGTCAATTTGTTCAGCATTAAGGCCTAGTTCTTCGGCGACGATCTGTCCCATCACCGTATTTTGAGAGGTGCCGCAATCAGCAGATTGGGCACCAACCCTTAGGCGACCATCTGCCAACAGGTCAATGGAGACGCATGCGAAATTGCCTTCCGCATAAAGTAACCCAACGCTCGGGTTTATCATCGATGCAAAACCAATACCGCGGTTTGGCGGCATGTTATCTTTCTTCTCTGCCCAGCCAATTCGTTTTCCGGCTTCCATTAAGCACTCGGCTAGCGCACAAGTGCCAATTTCCCACCCCATAGGGGTCCGGTCGCCAGGCCGATTTGCGATCTCAATTCGGTATTCAAGTTTGTCTTTTCCAAGTTTTTCTGCGATTTCGTCGATCTGCGTTTCAATCGCCCAAATAATCTGCGGCGAACCCATACCTCGATAAGAGCCTCCCGAGACCTTATTCGTGTGAACGAGCTTACCGTCAAAGCCTGCCGCATCGACGCGATAGAGATTACATGTTCTTTGACGTACCGCGGAGATATATGCCGGACCCATATGCGTATAGGCGCCGTTATCGACCCAGAAGTTAGTATAACGTCCGAGGATCGTTCCATCTGCCGCAACCGCTGATTTAATTCGCATCTTCTTCGCATGATCGGATTTGCCACTCAAAAATTCTTCTTGCCGGTTCAGTAAAATTTTTACTGGTTTCCCAGTCTTCATCGACAACATAGCAGCAATTGCTATCGGTTCAGGGGATTGCGATTTGCCTCCAAATCCACCGCCGATAACAACTGAGCGAACATGGACAGCCTCGAGGGGTAAGTCCAAGACGTGAGCAACCTCTTTTCGCACAAAAAAAGGAGCCTGGGTTGGTGCCCAGAGGTTCAATTGGCCACTCGACATCTCGAAATCGGCAAGGACACCGTTTGTTTCCAGGCAAATTGGCGCAACTATGCCGTGCTCGAATGTAGCCTCGAAGATATGGTCTGCTTTCTCAAAGGCTTCATCGATACCACCGAAATCCGCGACACTTTCTTGAGCGACGTTTCTTGGAAGATTAGGCTTATTGTGAATGGCTGGTGCGTTATGCGCCATCGCCGCTTCTACGTCGAATGCTGCTGGTAATTGATCATATTTTACATCAATAACGGCTAAGGCAGCTTGCGCCTCGCCAATTGATCTTGCTGCAACTGCAGCCACTTCTTCTCCTGTGAAACGCACCCTGTCCCGCGCCATTGGATACCTGTCTGCAAATATCGCCCCCGCATTAATATATTTTTTCCCTGGGAAATCCTGACCTGACACCGCCACTTCGACCCCTGGCATTTTCAGGGCCTTCGACAAGTCGACCGAACGGATATGCGCATGTGGGTGAGGGCTCCTTAGAATCGCACCGTAAAGCATCCCAGGCACATCTAAGTCATGTGTATAAACAGCTTCTCCAGTGACTTTAGCCGGGCCTTCCAGCTGCGGCCGGGGCTGCCCTATAACACGAAATTCAGCGCTCACGGCTAGTCTCTCGTATGCTTTCACGTACTGACTTAAGTAACTTTACATACCCTGAGCACCGGCATAGGTTTCCCTGAAGAGCAGCCGTTATGTCTTGATCGTCGGGTTCTGGCTTCCGTCGCAACAAAGCGACCAACGACATCACAACGCCTGGCGTGCAAAATCCACATTGAAATGCGCCCCGCTCCACCAGCTTTCGCTGAAGCGGATGCATCTCATCACTATTCCCAAGACTTTCTATTGTGTCGATCCGTCGTCCGTTGGCACGGCCAGCCGGGACCAGGCACGAGCAGACAGCCTGCCCATCCATCAGTACCGTGCAAGCTCCACACTCACCATTACCGCATCCGACCTTTGTGCCACGCAATCCCAGATCATCGCGCAGGACAGTCACTAACGGCACCAATGGGTCTACCTCAATTTCGCAGGTTTGCCCGTTTGCCTCTAGGCTCAGCTTGGCCAAAGGTCAACTTCCTACCAACGGCACGACATCATGGATCAAACTACCAAGGTTAGTTTCAAAATTGTATGTATTTGTGAGAGCAACCGGCATTCGAAAACCCATTGTATCTACTCCGACACTGCGTAATTCACGAATCCGCTCTGCGCAGTAGTCTGGCGGGCCCGCTATAGCGAACCGATCGACCATATCGTCGGGTATTGCGCCTTCTGGTAATGCCAAAGAAACATTGAACTTCGCCGCCCGAATATCGGGAAAGTGTTCGGGCAATACACCCATAAGTTCGCGGGTCGACTTGTGCATGCCGTTGATCGCAGATCCGATGACGGGTCGGCGTAGCTGCTCTATCACCATTGCCCGATCTTTGGCGACGATCGTCGCGCACCAAGCCAGAATGGATATGTCTTTCATATCCCTACCTTGCGCATCCGCGCCTTCACGAATCCACGCAATGATCTGCTTCATTACGTCTGGATCTGCTACATCTCCAACAATCACGCCGTCCGCATAGGCCCCCGCTGCCCGAAAGGCGTCGGGGTGGGTCGTTGCCAAGAAAATTGGCACTCGTGGCGGGTTTGCGATTTCTAAGCCAACGTCATCTAATTCGAAGACATTATTCGAAATACTAACCTTTTTTCCATCAAACAGGTCTCGTAGAACCTGCATAGTAGAAGAAATCGTGTCGATAAACGGCCCAGTCGGAGCACCAACCCGATCGCGAATTCTGCGTTTTTCTCCGGCACCAAGCCCAAGCACGAAACTGCCCGGTCGCAGATCCGCTATGGTAGCGGCAGCGCGCGCAATTTGTACCGGATGGCGTTGATATGGGTTGGTGATACCGACGCCAAGCGACATCTTCTCCGTACGGGTCATCAAATAGCTAAGCGCGACAAAAGGATCGTGCATAAAACCTTGATCCGGTGTCCAAGCCAGGTCGTAGCCCCATTCCTCCGCTTGCGCGATGACGTCGCCGAATTTCTCTATTGGTGACGATGGAACAAGAGAGAAACTAAATTTCATTCTAATCAACCGTTTTTCTTCTGCTGCCAGCCGCGCATTGCACCGAAGTTCTCCAACATCCCGTCAAAATCATCCTGATAATAAAACTCACAGTCGCCATTACCGAAACCTGCCGCCACTTCAATACAGAACCGCGCAGCGGACTCAAGCACCATTATTTGTTGCGTGCCCGTGGCAGACGGATGGGTCTGTATTTCCGTGACCAAAGGCACTCCAACAACCGGAGCATCGGTAAAGATACTTGGAAGAACCATTCCACAGATATGATGAACACCGAGTTCATATGGGGTCACATCTTGCATCGTAATTGGGAAAACAGCGGGTTCCTTTCCGGTAACCATCTCCATGGTATGCAAAATCGAGGCATGCGGGCGCATAATAAATCCTTCCCGCACCGGCGGCGTCACAGCAAAGCCAAGATGCGAGATCATCTTGTTTCCCTTACAAGTCTCAGGCGTTAGGATTGCATCCATTCTAGCATCAACGAGACGTGGGTGTTTCTCGCTGCTGGGAAGCGGCGACATCACAAAAGGAAAAGGGTCATGTGGTGCCGGATGCGCCTGCTGGCAAATGTGCGTCGAAATCAATACGTCACCCGCCAGTTGCTGATTGCGCGTCCGTATACGCGCCAAGCGCAAAGCCGCTGAAAGGCCGACAATGCAACCATCGGCATCTGAAGCTAATCCCGGATAGACCCCAGGCAATCGCAACCCTCCATTGGATCCAATTATTCCAACCGTGGGCGCATTACCGCCATGAGATTTACCTGAAGAGCCCGGGAATAGGATTTTTATGAAATCAGTCTTACCAAGTTCGCTCTCAAACGGTGTAATTTCGATAGATTGCGGTCCATCCGGCAAAAGTTCGGCGAATGGTTCCGCGCCATTCCGGTTGTCATCTAGGAATTCCAGAACATCCATAACTTCACGAAGCATATTCTCCCCCAATTTTTAAGTACGTATGGGACCAATCCAGTCCTAACAAAAGAACCATTTAATTTTAGTGAGAAAACACCGTCTATGTTGCTCGGCGTCGTTCCGGTATTTGCATCAACTCAAATGAAGTCGACTGATAAAGGTCATTAATCCAATTAATAATAAGAAGACTACCATGAGCCCGCCACATGTTGACCGGCTTCTTCAACGGATCGTTATCCGGAAAATAATATGCCGGGGGTTCAATTTTATCGCCTGAGGTAACATCGCGGCGGTACTCGTTGGCCAGCGTCTCGGTGTCGTATTCAAGATGATTGAACATATAAGTCTGCCGCCGCAGTTCGTCACGAATTAGACAAAGCCCTGATTCCGGCGACTCCAAAAGTACTTCTAGGCCAGCGTTCTTAGGTAAATCTTCTCTCCGCACCTCGGTATGGCGACTGACCGGTACAGGCACTACATCGTTAAAGCCTCGCAACAAACCGTCCGTGCCACCCAGCACACGATGTGGATAAACGCCAAACATTTTTTTAGATAGCTCATATTTTGGTATGCCGTAGAAATGCTGCAAGGCGGCTTGAGCTGCCCAGCAAATATTGTACGTCTCTTGGACATGCGTTTGTGACCAGTCAAAAATTTGCGTCAGTTCGCGCCAATAGACTACGTCCTGGAACGGCAGTGTTTCGATTGGGGCTCCAGTTATTATCAAACCATCAAACTTCTTTTCTTTCACCTCTTCCCACGGTTGATAAAACGCGAGCATGTGCTCCGCCGAAGTGTTCTTGGGCGCGTAACTTGAAGTCGTCACAAGAGATAATTCAATCTGCAGAGGCGTTGCGCCCAATAGCCGGGAAATCTGCATCTCCGTCTTAATTTTATCGGGCATCAAATTCAGAAGTGCAATTTCCAGTGGGCGCACGTCTTGACGCAACGCAGCACCTTCGTTGATAAGAAGAACACCCTCATCCTCTAAAACGACCTGCGCTGGCAAATTATCCGGCACCTTAATCGGCATCTAATTGAAATCCTTCCATATCGATATCCTACAATAACCTATTGATATGCATTCGAAAACAGCCAGTCTTTTATACCTTGGTTAAAAGATACAAAGTTATTCATCCAATCATCGGTTTTTCTAGATACAATACTGATCACTAGTAAGTTAATTATCGTTTGAACTACTGAAACGAAAGCATCATGATCGCAGTAATATTTGAAGTTTGGCCAGCAAATGGACAAAAAAAAACTTACCTCGATCTTGCGGCCGGTTTGCGCGAGGAGTTAAGCAAAATAGAAGGTTTCATCTCCATCGAGCGATTTCAGAGTCTAAACGACGAGGGGAAAATTTTATCACTCTCTTTTTGGCGTGACGAGAAAGCAATCCAGACATGGCGAAACCTAGAGAAACATCGAAAAGCACAATCGCAGGGCCGCGCTGGGGTCTTCGCTGATTATCGCCTAAGGGTCGCGTCTGTAGCTCGTAATTACAGCATGGGCGAACGGACTGAAGCGCCTGCCGACAGTCAGAAAACACACGGGGATACCGATTAAGTAGTTCTTTATTTGAACAATTACCAACACAGCATTGACTCACGATATCACCAAGTCTTTTATTATCTCTGATATTATTTGACCCTGGCTTCAAAGTTGTCAGGTCAGAGCCTTAAGTTTGTTACATATAAAACACTCTGCACAGGAGGGAGCATGTCAGCGCCACATTTCGTCGTTCATAACGACAGCGATACCGTGGGGGTTGTGGTCGTCGAGGACGTAAAGACAGGAATGAGTATGACCAGCTGGAAAATGGAGTCGGACGAGACGATCAACGTCAAAGCACTTAACGATATTCCTCTGGGTCATAAAGTTGCGCTCACTAGCTTCAAGGACGGAGATGCGGTCCTAAAGTATGGCCACGATATCGGAAAAATAGTCGAAGACGTCGCCACTGGCGGCCATGTCCATACTCATAATTTAAAAACAAAAAAATGGTAAGTAACATGTTGCCCGAAAATTTCATGGGTTTCCGCCGCGAAAACGGCCGCGTTGGCATCCGTAACCATGTCATCATCCTACCCCTCGACGACTTATCTAACGCTGCCTGCGAGAAAGTAGAACACAACGTCAAGGGAACCCTGGCACTCCCGCATCATTATGGCAGGCTGCAATTTGGTGAGGACTTAGAACTGCATTTCCGGACTTTAATCGGTACCGGAGCAAACCCAAATGTTGCGGGCGTCGTCGTAATCGGCATTGAGCCTGGCTGGACTGGCCGTGTCGTCGACGGGATCGCTAAAACCGGCAAACGGGTGGAAGGCTTCGCTTTAGAGCGGAACGGCGAAATTAAGACGGTGGCGGACGCCAGCCGCATCGCACAAGAAATGATCCAAGACGCATCGGAACAGCAGCGTGAGCAGTGTGAGATCAATGAGCTTTGGGTCTCGGTCAAATGCGGTGAGTCCGACACTACGTCGGGGATCGGCTCCAACCCAACCGTCGGCAACTTTATCGATAAGGTTAACCCGATTGGCGTGACGACCTGTTTCGGCGAGACATCCGAGATTACTGGCGCCGAGCTTGTCTGTAAGGAGCGGGGCGCCACCCCCGAGGCAGGTAAAAAGTTCTTTGAGACTTGGACCCAATACAATGACATGATCGAACGGCATAAAACAGACGATCTCTCAGAAAGTCAGCCGACCAAAGGCAATATTGAGGGTGGACTGACCACAATTGAAGAGAAAGCTTTTGGCAACCTCGAAAAAATTGGGAAAAAGACAAATTACATCGATGTTCTCAAACCAGCGGAGGCGCCGGCGAAAGGTCCAGGGCTTTATTTCATGGATACGTCATCGGCTGCGGCCGAATGCGTAACCCTACAAGCTGCAGCGGGTTTCGTTGTTCATTTATTCCCTACAGGCCAAGGCAACGTTATCGGGAACCCAATTGAACCAGTGATAAAATTGACTGCTAATCCTCGGACTGCTCGGGAGATGGGAGAGCATGTCGATCTCGATGTCTCCGGCATTCTTCGCCGAGAGATGAATTATGACGAAGCTGGCGACCGCCTTATCGACATTACAATGCGAACTTGTAATGGTCGGATGACATGTGCGGAGGCGTTGGGTCATCGTGAGTTTGTAATGACGAAACTTTATCAAAGCGCATAATAAGCCTGCCAATAATGCACCGCTGCCGAGCAACGGAAAATGGCGAAAAACCCAATTGCACTTTGGGGACCGATATTAGTAATAATTGTCGCACTCACATTCTTTGTCAGTGCAGCGAAAGCCGCTTTTCCTGAGCGACCAGTAACATACGTTATACCCTTCGGCGTCGGCGGTGAATCTGGTGCTACCGCACGTCTTCAGCAACCAATTTTCAAATCCATCACCGGCGAAGACCTCGTTATAAAATACCGTCCTGGTGGCGGCGGCGCCGTGGCTTGGAGCAAGCTTAATGCTATGAATGGCGATGGCCATACAATCTTTGGCATCAATCTACCCCATATTCTTTTGCAACCGCTAAGAGGTGCGGAATATAAAACAAGAGATATCGCAGTAGTACATATCTTTCATTATACCCCGCACGCCCTTTTGGTGCGCGGGGAAAGCCACTATAAAAGCCTTAGAGATTTGATTGCCGCCATGCGTGCAAAACCTGGCAAGGTCTCTTTTTCCGGATCGGGACGGGGAACAGCGAACCACTTAGCAAAAGCTTGGTTTGACAAACAAGTACAAGCACGCACTGCCTATCAGGCGCACAAAGGAACTGCCGCGGCCATGTCGGCGATGCTGCAGGAAAAGGTTGACGCCAGCTGGGCATACACGACCGCTGCAGTAAAATATAGCGACCAAATTAAAATACTCGCCATTGCAATGGTGGAAAGGCATCCAAAATTCCCGGATGTCCCAACATTTAGAGAACTTGGCTTTGATTTTGTGGGTGGTGCCTACCGAGGCATCGCCGTACCAAATTCAACACCCGAAGAGTTACGCTTTAAAATTTCAAAACTTTTCGGAGAGATCGGCTCTGATCCAAATTTCATGAAAGAAAAAACAAAAATAGGCTTCGTGCCTATCGACATCGGTTATGAGAAGATCCGAGAATTTTTGCAAGACCGAAAGGCGGAGTACCTGCCCTTCGCTAAGGGTACTGGGATCATTGACTAAATGTTTATGTTGCGCAAAAAATTTACACAAATTATCAAACTAGCATCAAATAAAACTTAGCAGTTCACCAACAAATCTGAACAGTTATAACCATCAACAGTCTAAATACCCAGGGAATGTCCCAGTTTTTGACCGCACAATAAATTACCAAACATTAAAACTTCAAAACTTCGCAAATTTCTACGCTGCTTCTATCGTATTCCGCAAAACGCCAATGCCTTCAATATCGATCTCACAGACATCCCCCGGTTTCATCCATAATGGGGGTTTCCGCGCAAAGCCAACACCATCGGGCGTTCCCGATACGATGACATCACCAGGATGAAGGGTCATTACTTCGGTAATAATCTCAATCAGATTGGCAATATCGAAAATCATATTTTCAGTATTAGCATCCTGCACAGTCTCGCCGTTGAGACGCGTTTGAATACGCAGTCCCTTGCCACCAGCAGGCACTTCGTCGGCAGTAACGAAATCCGGGCCAAAACCACCCGTCGCATCAAAATTCTTGCCGCTCGTCCACTGCGAGGACTTAAACTGATAATCACGCACAGACCCTTCATTAAAGACCGAATAACCAGCTATATGCTCCAAAGCGCTGGACTTGGAAATGCAATGGCCCGACTTGCCGATAACAGCAACCATTTCTGCCTCGTAATCGAGGTCGCTGGACGCCTTCGGCACTAGGATCGGCTGTTCATGACCCACCAGCGTCGAAGAGACCCGCAGGAACAACGAGGGGTAATTTTGGACATTACTCGTATCACTAACAGCTTCTGCCGCATGAGCGGCGTAATTGAGCCCAACACAAATGATCTTGCCCGGGTTCCACACTGTCGGGTGATAGACCAGACCCTCAGCAGAGATAACTGCATCGCCAGATGCGTTATCTGCCGACAATTTCGCATGCGCCATGGCATCCTTACCAGCAGCGATTAAAGCTGGCAAATCGCCCGGCAAATCCGGTGCCGCGACCGACAGATCGATAACATCGTCACCGCGACGCACTCCCAAAGTTGGCTGGCCAGACTTATCAAAGGCAAGGATACGCATTTGTCTCACTCCCAATTTAACGTTTTCGTTCGCGCGATACATACGCTATCGCTTCTCTAGCAAAGGATGTAAAGAATTAACGCGCGAATGGAAAGAACATTGGGACTAGGCATGAGTGAGCGTTCAGGCAAAATCGACGACTACCAATATGCCCTTATCGAACAAACGGGACTAATTGCGATTCGACGTCCTGATGGTTCATTTAAAATGCTGCCCGGCACCAACGACGTCAAAGCCGCCGTCCGGGATTTTATCGAATTAGATTCAAAACCTTCCAGCAGCGAGCACTGAAATTTCTATAATAGTCATGCCTCACAACTAAGAGGCGTTTAGGTCGCGCAACACATCAGGGGCAACTTTCAGACTTAAATTCCACTAATTGTATGGCTAGCTGCTGTGCCAAGCTAAGTTAGCCATTGGGATAAATTGGCCACTTTTCTTCCTCGGGATTTGCATGAAGAGTTACACATCACTTTTCGTGGGTGACCCTTCTCTGATTTTCGTATGGTTGCCAAGGCAACCAAGTAATTTATAACCCCGCCTCACTTTCAAAATATCGCATCGCTGCATCGACACCGCCCTTCTGATGCGGCACGCCAGCGAGGCCCAAACCCATTTCTACACCGGCAAGAGTTCCTGCCAACATAAGCTCGTTGAAATCACCAAGGTGACCAATCCTGAAAACTTTATCGGCCACTTTGCTCAGGCCATTGCCAAGCGACATATTAAAATTGTCTAAAACCACCTTTCGAAAGGCATCCGCGCTATGGCCTTGCGGCATCAAGACCGCTGTCAGCGAACTGGAAAACTCTTTCGGCTCCAGACACAACACTTCGAGCCCCCAAGACTGGACGGCCCGCCGTGTAGCCTCCGCCATGCGGTCATGGCGCGCGAATACGTTGTCCAAGCCTTCTTCTAACAGCATGTTAATGGCTTCTCTAAGGCCGTAGAGCAAGTTGGTCGCTGGCGTGTAGGGAAAGTATCCCGTGCCATTAACCGTCAACATATCATCCCACGCCCAGTATGACTTCAGCAGTTTGGAAGACTTCGATGCTTCTATCGCCTTATCACTAATCGCGTTGAAACTCAGACCCGGTGGTAACATCAGGCCTTTTTGAGAACCGGCGACAGTCACATCGACCTTCCACTCGTCGTGACGATAGTCGATGGACGCAAGAGAGGAAATTGTGTCCACCATAAGCAAGGCCGGATGGCCGCTCCGATCGATGGCCTCGCGAACCTCTGCCACACGCGATGTAACGCCGGTTGAGGTTTCATTGTGGACCATACACACCGCTTTGATCACGTGATCCGTGTCATCCAAAAGTCGCGCTTCAACCGCTTGTGGATCGACGCCATGGCGCCAATCCCCTGTAACAAACTCCGGAACGAGATCTAATCTAAGTGCCAAATTCTGCCATAACGTCGCAAACTGGCCCGTTTCATACATCAACACGTTGTCACCAGGTGACAATGTGTTGACCAAGGCTGCCTCCCAGGCACCCGTTCCGGACGCCGGATAAATAATAACAGGGTTCTCTGTCTTGAAGATCTTCTTTAGGTCGCCAAAAAGCCCTTCCGACATTTCACCAAACGCTGGACCACGGTGGTCAATGGTTGGATTGTCAATTGCACGCAAGATCCGGTCTGGTACATTCGTTGGCCCAGGGATCTGCAAAAAATGACGGCCACTGGTATTCGGCATACCGCTCTCCCAATCAATTGCCCGATGTATTTTTATGCATTATTTTGACGTTATAAAGCATAATGCATACATAATAGAAGCCAATTAAGTCAATTAGAATATAAATTATTTTGTTTAAAAACAGGCAATTAATATATTTATAGTAATTATTCTTGAGGCATTTTTATTTTTGTATACAATTTGATAGAGCAAATTTAAAGCGAACGAAAGGACGCCTTATGGGTGCTCAGCGACCCCCAATTATCGGCACCAATATCATCAAAGGTGACCCTGCCCTCGCACAACGTCTAAAACGCGAAATAGAAGGCGAAGTGTTGTTCGACGCGTTTAGTCGTGGCCGTTATTCGACCGACGCATCGCATTATCAAATCGAGCCTATCGGCGTTGTTGTCGCAAAGACTGAACAAGATATTCGCACCGCAATGGAGATTGCCGCAGAAGAAGGTGTTCCACTGCTGCCGCGCGGCGGCGGCACATCGCAATGCGGTCAGACTGTAGGCGAAGCATTGGTCGTCGACGTTAGCAAACACCTCAACCGGGTTATCGATTTTGATGCCGAGGCAGGAACGGCGACGGTAGAACCTGGAATTGCGCTTGACCAACTTAACGGCTTTCTGAACCCCCACGGATATATGTTCACGGTCGACGTTTCGACGTCCAGTAGGGCAACGATAGGCGGCATGACTGGCAATAACAGTTGCGGGGCTCGCTCGATCCGATACGGAACCATGCGGGACAATGTTCGCGCAATCGATGCAATCATGACGGATGGCTCGGAATTTCGCTTTGGGGAACTGCCAAATGATCTTGGCGATAATAGTCTGCCATCTGGCTATCGCGACTTAGCAAAAACCCTATTTACGATTGGCCAACGCGAAGCAGAGGAAATCTTAAAACGATTCCCTAAGCTCATGCGTCGCGTTGGCGGCTACAACATCGATGCTTTGGTTCCCGGCGCTTCCAATCATCCAGGAAGGGGCCAACCCAACCTGGCCCATCTACTCGTGGGCTCCGAAGGAACACTAGCCTTTTCAACGCGCGTCCATCTCGGCCTGCACCGTGTTCCTAAACACAAAGTCCTCGGAATTTGCCATTTCCCTACTTTTTATAGCGCGATGGAATCAACCCAACACATCGTAAAACTCGGCCCCACTGCCGTTGAATTGGTTGACCGCAATATGATGGACCTTGCGCGCGATATACCAATGTTCAGCCCAACCATCGAAAAATTCGTACAAGGGGAGCCAGATTCACTCCTTCTTGTAGAATTCGCAGGCGATGATTTGGAACCACAACTAGCAAAGCTCGAGGAACTTGGCACCCTGATGGGAGACCTTGGTTATCCAAATGCGGTCGTGGAGGCGACGACTGGAACGGATCAATCCGAGTTCTGGAACGTACGTAAATCGGGTCTCAATATTATGATGTCGATGAAGGGAGACAGTAAGCCGATCTCATTTATCGAAGATTGCGCAGTCCCTTTGGAGGATCTTGCTGAGTATACCAACCGTCTCACCAATGTGTTCACCAAATACGGCACAAAGGGCACATGGTATGCACACGCATCGGTCGGCTGTTTACACGTCCGCCCTGTCGTCAACCTAAAAGACGAAGAAGGCGCCAAAACAATGCGTGCCATCGCGGAAGAAGCCTTCGAAATGGTTCGTCAGTATAAAGGGTCGCATTCGGGCGAGCACGGAGATGGCATCGTTCGTTCCGAGTTTCACCGCACAATGTTTGGCGACCGAATGGTATCAAACTTTGAAGAGGTTAAGGATACCTTTGATCCCAAAGGTATTATGAATCCTGGCAAGATCGTTCACCCGCCAAAATTCGACGACCGTTCATTATTTCGTTTCAAGCCCGATTACGAGCCAATGAAACTCGATAGCGGACTTGATTGGTCGGAATGGGGCAGTTTAAGCAGCGCAGTTGAAATGTGTAATAACAATGGCGCCTGCCGCAAGTTTGATACCGGCGTCATGTGCCCATCCTTCCGCGCGACCCAAGACGAAAAACACCTTGTGCGCGGTCGAGCAAACACGCTCCGCCTCGCTCTCTCAGGACAGCTAGGTCCCGACGCGTTTACTTCCGAAGAGATGCGGGAAACCATGGCACTTTGCGTTGGTTGCAAAGGATGCAAACGGGAATGTCCAACTGGCGTCGATATGGCACGGATGAAAACGGAGTTCCTCTATCACTACGCTCGCCGCAACGGCCTTAAACTAAGAGATCGTCTCATTGCCTACCTGCCGCGATATGCCGAAACCGCACGAAGTTTTGCATTCCTCTTGAATTTACGAGATGTCATTCCGGGAATGGCGAAGCTATCAGAATGGATTACCGGATTAACCGCTAATCGAAAACTCCCAAAATGGCGCCGCGACGCCTTTGATAAACAGGGTTCAGAATTTGGTGATAGAGACGGTTATCCCGTTGTCCTCTTGGCAGATACTTTTAATACGAACTTTGAGCCAGAGAACCTAGACGCAGCCATTAAAGTTCTCACATATGCTGGATACCGAGTGACTGTAGCAGCTGCAAAATCAGCACAGCGACCTCTCTGTTGTGGGCGCACATTCCTAGCTGCTGGCCTTATTGACGAGGCGCGCGCCGAAGCGAAACGCACATGTGATGCCTTGGCACCACACATCGCCTCCGGTGCACCAATTGTAGGGCTGGAACCATCATGTCTTCTAACTTTGCGTGACGAATTTCACGCAATATTACCGGGAAATGAGACTAAAGCGCTTTCAGAGAACGCAATGCTGTTTGAGGAATTTATTGCGCAAGAAATAGACGCTGGGCGCTTCGCCGTCGACTTCGCCGAAATAGAACAAAGACGGGTACTTCTGCATGGCCACTGCCACCAAAAAGCTTTTGACGTCATGGGCAGTGTTGAAAAAGTGTTGCATCAGATCGCTGACCTGGAGGTTGAGACCGTTACGTCGAGTTGTTGCGGCATGGCCGGCGCATTCGGCTATCAACAAGAAACCTACGATGTGTCAATGAAAATGGCGGAGGCATCTTTGTTACCCGCCGTCCGCGAGGCAGATAGCGACACGATCATTGTCGCCGACGGCACGAGTTGCCGACATCAAATCCAAGACGGTACGGCGCGAAACGCGATTCATGTTGCTCGTCTATTGGAAGCGGCGCTTCCCACTCAGCAACCGGGGTCACCGTCATGAGCGATACTGTCGTTTCCTTCGAACGCCCGGTTTCGACAGCAAAGACGTCCGATAACTCGACGTTACATGGCGACCTTGTTGCGAATATTCGAGAATTGATCATCGAAGGCGACTTAGAGCCAGGTGCCAAGGTACCGGAACGCATTCTATGCGAAAGGTATAGTGTCTCGCGCACACCGCTGCGTGAAGCTTTGAAGACGCTTGCGTCTGAAGGATTGCTGGAGCTACTGCCGCACCGAGGTGCATGGGTGGCTCGCCTTACAGCGGAGGATGTTGATCAGATGTTTCCAATTATGGGCGCATTGGAAGCACTGTCGGGCGAGTTAGCATGCCAAAACCTGACCGCAGAGCAATTCGCCGAGATACAAGCGCTGCATTATCAGATGGTTCTTCACTACACCCGCCGCCAACTAAAACTCTATTTCCAAGTGAACCAGGAAATTCACGAAAAAATTCTGTCAGCATCTGCCAATCCTTTGCTGCTGCAAATGTACCAAACATTAGCCGGCCGCATCCGCCGCGCCCGCTTCGTCGCAAATATGTCAGACGAGCGTTGGACCCAGGCAGTGAAGGAGCATGAAGAAATTTTGAATGCTCTTGCCAAGCGCGACGGCACAGCTCTCTCGGACGTCCTAAAGCGCCATCTCAAAAACAAGTGTGAGACTGTTAAATCTCATCTTGAGAGCGAAAATGCGTAATTTATGTATTAATTATGCTTTAACCCGATTTCGATAGGTCACGTTAACTCGTTCAGATAAATTAAGGTAAACTATCATTCCAACAGAAAGCAGTGTAACGACAATCGAGATCCCCAATGCGGATGGTACGAGCATCCCGAAGGTAAACCAGATCACCAAATTAACTGAAAACATCGCCAATGCTATACTCGGCATCTGCGGATGTAGCTTCGGCGCCAGATAGAGGAACGGCAACGACACCAGGAATTGGATAAAGCACGTAAAATCTGCCATCGTGAAATTTTCATAGCCATAGGACATCGTCAGTGCGTAGTCCGCATCCAGGAACACGATGTAAAGACTGTGCAGAGTCCAGAGGATGACCGCTGCGTACATAAGATACAGGCCACCGCCAAATCCATATGCAGGATGTTTTTCAGCCTCTTCGACTGAGATTTCCTTCCAATTCATAAAGACCTTCCTCTAGTATGACTTCCAAAGCCCTTGGACTACAAAATTGCAACACAAACGCTGTAAATCAACCGCTCACTAAGTGATTTTTGCAAGACGGATGGATGATGACAGGGCGTTTAATGAATTTCAACGATCAAATTCTCATAATTCTCACTTATCTTGCGTCTTCCTTCATCATATCCGCCGCTTTTTCAGCAATCATAATCACGGGAGCATTGGTATTGCCTGACACAAGTCGAGGCATAATCGACGCATCGACGACCCGAAGGCCATCTATACCACTTACTCTAAGACGTTCATCAACTACGGCCATCGGGTCGTTACCCATTTTGCAGGTCCCGACCGGATGGTATACTGTGCCACCAACACGGCGGGCATGATCCAGCAATTCGTCGTCCGTCTTACAATCGGAACCAGGAATAATCTCAATATCGCGATAAGGATCGAGCGCCGGACTCTCCAAAATCGTCCGCGCAATCTTTAAACCAGCAACATGTGTTTCACGATCTAGACCTTCCTTCAAAAAATTTGGCTTGATCTGAGGTGCATCACGATGATGGTATGACGTTATATGCACCGTTCCTCGGCTCTCTGGACGTAACTGGCAAGGACCAAGTGACATCCCGGGAAAATCATCCAGGATTCGTTTATTGGGATCAGCAAAGCTCGCATGGGCACAATGGTATTGCACATCAGGGGTCTCCAATTCTGGTCTCGTCTTCACAAATCCGTGGGCGATGCCAGCCGGCATTGTGAGTGCACCCTTCCCTTGGAAAAGCAGCTTCATTCCTTCTATAAGCAACGGTATTCCGCGTGTCCGCTCGTTGAGCGTGACAGGCTGCTTCACTTTCCAAGCCATTCGGCTGATATAGTGATCCTGATGGTTCTCGCCGACACCCATCAATTTGTGTGTCACTTCTATGCCATGTTCGCGCAATAAATCTGGTTGGCCAATCCCGGACAGTTCCAAAATCTGAGGCGACTGGATCGCACCAGCGCACAAAACGACTTCCTCGCGCGCACGCGCTTCGCGCGAAAAACCATGGACTTCGTAATCAATTCCAACCGCTTTCTTACCTTCCAGAATGACCTTTCGGGCATGTGCATCGGTCTCAACTTTTAAATTGGGACGCCCAACCACTGGATCCAAAAACGCACGGCTAGCACTATAGCGTCGACCACCCTTTTGTGTGACTTGGTAGTATCCGAACCCTTCTTGCGTGGCGCCGTTATAGTCGGGGTTCTTCGGATATCGCTGTTCTTCAGCCGCATCGATAAATGCATCCAGGATCGGATAAGTCTCGCTCATATCCTCCACCTGCAACGGACCACCTATTCCATGAAATTCCATGCCCATGCTGGTGTTATTTTCTGATTTTTTAAAATATGGCAGCACATCCTCGTATGACCAGCCGCGGTTGCCGAGCTGCGCCCAATCGTCGTAGTCGCGCGCCTGACCGCGCACGTAAAGCATACCGTTAATCGAACTGGAGCCGCCAATTACCTTGCCCCGGGGAACGGGTATTTCTCTATTGTAGGTGTAGTCCTCTGGCTCGGTTTTAAACAACCAATTTAAGCCAGGGTCTTGCATCGTTTTGATGTAGCCAACTGGAATATGGATCCAGATATTGTCGTCTTTTCCTCCCGCTTCCAGCAGCAAGACACTGGTATTTGGGTCTTCGGACAGGCGGTTAGCCATGACGCAACCGGCCGAGCCAGCCCCCACCACTATGTAGTCATACTCCGCCATTTTTCTTCAGCCTTACCTCGAATGAAACACGCTTTATCAATTACCGCCAGCTGCAAGTCGGTCAAGAGTATCCGCTATCTTTGATCCGAATAGTCTAGCGGCAATTCAGTAGTGTATTTTATGCGTTCCATTGCAAAAGCTGAGCTCACGTCCGACAACCCCCCAATTGTTATCAAACGCTTATAAACTTTGTCATAGGCGGCGATATCCGGCACCACAACCCGCAACATATAGTCAACGTCGCCGCTCATTCGGTAAAACTCAACCACCTCGTCGATCGTATCAACATAGCGGGCAAACTTCTCCAGCCAGTCTTGAGAGTGTTCGTTTGTCTTAAGCGCAACGAAGACTGTCACACCGACATTCAACTTAGCCGGATCAAGCAACGCCACGCGACCTTCTATTACACCCACTTTTTCCAAGTTCTGAATGCGCCGCCAGCACGGGGTAGCGGAAAGACCGACCCGCTCGGCTATCTCCGTTAGAGGTAAACTGGCGTCCTTTTGCAAACAGCTCAAAATTCTTTTATCAAAATCATCCATAAAACAAATTTTTAATAATTTTAATTAATTAGAATAATTTTCTATTATTGTACTATTACTTAGTAATAATGGCAAACTATTTTCAAGGTATATGAGCTACGATTCTCTCACTTTATTGATAAATCCGAGCGAGATGATGATTTTCAAACTCTTTACCGACCATCCTGCCAGCGTAAATGAGTCGTATTTCGAACACCTCCGTTCCGCTCTATCCTTTACCGGCACGATGTTCATCGCGACCCTAGCATGCCTCGTTCATGCGTTGCTGCCATTTCTTTGTGTCACTACCGGCAGCCGGAAAATCACTCAACTGCACGACCGCATGGTCTCAAACCGCGTCAAAACTCTGCCCCCAACGGAATATTAGAGAACTACAACCGAACGTAATTAAAGATTCGGGACTAGCGTCAGAACTTCAAACGTACCCGTTGAGGCAATCTCGATACATCTTGCCATAGGTTAGAGCGCCCCATGAAAAAAAGATCAAATCGAAGAGTGATTTTTTGAGTTACACTGACAATCTTTCCCCGACGCCCACTAAGGTTGTGACAGACATTTCAAATTAAAGACAGTATTCGCTTGACTGAACACTGACATCAGCGAATAGCACCCCCTCGGGAAGGGTTAAAAAATCTATATACCATCCGGAAATTCAAATTCGCCCTTAAATTGGGTAAGTACGTGCCGGATTAAAAAATTAAGCTCGCTTCAGCCGTTGGCGCCACTATCCGTGTTTGTTAAGGTCTCTATCATATTTCGAGGAGGAGAGCCGCCATGTTCGCAAGTAAATTATTACCAACATCATTGGTCGGCTCGTACGCACAACCAAACTGGCTGCTGGATCGCGCCAAATTAGCAAACCGGTTTCCACCGCGCACACGTGCAAAGGAGCTGTGGCGGATCGATGACGAGTTCCTCGAGGAGGCTCAGAATGACGCCACAATCCTTGCCATCCGAGATCAAGAACGCGCTGGCCTCGACATTATCACCGATGGAGAAATGCGCCGTGAAAGCTACTCCAATCGTTTCGCAACGGCCCTCGACGGTGTGGACATAGATAATCCGGGGACCGCACTCGACCGGTCTGGCCATCCCAATCCGGTTCCACGAATCGTCGGCCCAATCCGGCGAAAACACCCAATCGAAGTAGAAGACGTTAAATTTCTGCGGGCCAATACAGACAGGCGCATCAAGATCACCGTACCCGGACCTTTCACCATGGCACAGCAGGCGGAAAACGAGCACTATGAGAAAGAGTCCGAGCTCGCAATGGATTATGCTGTTGCTGTAAATGAAGAGGTACGAGACCTTTTTTCTGCTGGCGCGGATATCGTTCAGCTGGACGAACCTTACATGCAGGCGCGTCCGGAAAAAGCCGAAGACTATGGCCTGGAAGCACTTAATCAAGCACTCGATGGAATTAAGGGCGAGACAGCAGTTCACATCTGTTTTGGTTATGCTGCGATAATCCATGACCGCCCAAAAGGGGGATACTCGTTTCTGCCACAGCTCGCTGACTGTAGTGCACACGGCATTTCCATAGAGACCGCACAGTCCAAACTGGATTGCTCAGTGTTAGAAACATTACCGAACAAGAAAATAATTCTTGGTGTTCTCGATCTTGCTGATAGGGAAGTCGAGACACCAGAGACGATTGCCAAGAGAATTCGACGCGCCTTGCCGCACCATGATGCGGAAAAAATCATTGTGGCACCCGATTGCGGCTTGAAATACCTCTCGCGCGACATTGCCTACGCTAAAATGAAAGCAATGGCCGATGGCGCCGCAATTGTCCGCGGCGAACTCACCCATTAATCGAATTAGCGAATTCCAAAAATGAAAAAAATATATCGAACGGATGGCATCGGTGCACCTCTGCCACGCAAAGAAGACTTTCGTCTATTAACTGGCAGGGGTAACTACGCGAGCGACAATTTCCCAGACGATCTTTGTCATGCAGTTATTCTTCGTTCACCGCATGCCCACGCGCGTATTCGTGCAATCGATACTTCAAAAGCGACCGCTGTGCCCGGAGTCCTAGCCGTACTCACAGGGAAAGATGCGGCGGCAGATGCTATTGGCGCCATTCCACATAGCCCAGACTGGCAGGGCCCGCCGGATGCGGAACTTCGGCTGCCCGAAGGCTTTGACGTTTATTTAACCAACAATACGCCGTTGCCGGCCGAAATCGTCCGTTATGTGGGCGAAGGCGTTGCAATGATTGTGGCAGAAACGGCGGCCGGCGCAGCCGATGCCGCAGAGTTAGTCGAAGTTGATTATCAATTGTTGCCCGCCGTTACAGATTCTATATCGTCAATGGAAATTTCGGCCCCACAAATTTGGCCAGATTGCCCCTCAAATATCGCCCTAACTTGCGAGGTCGGCGATGTGAAAGCGACCGACGATGCCTTTGCACGCGCTGATCATATCGTTCGTTTCGATAGTCGCATCCACCGCGTAACAGGAAGTCCCATGGAGCCACGAGCCGTCTTGGGCGAATACGACAAACAAAAAGATTTTTATACGCTTCGTGCGGCTTCGGGCCGAGGGGCAGTGCAAACCCGCGAACGACTAGCGGTCACGCTTGGCATTAAAGAAGAACAGTGTCGCGCCGTTTTTGGTGATATGGGTGGCAATTTCGGAACCCGAAACGCTTTCTCGCCTGAATTCGCCTTGATGCCTTGGGCTGCCAAAATTGTCGGCCGGCCCGTCAAATGGACCGCCAATCGAACCGAGTGCTTCCTGAGCGATTATCAGGCGCGGGATCTGCATTCTAATTCTGAACTTGCCCTCGATGCCGATGGAAATTTCCTCGCTCTCCGTGGTGAAAATACACTTAATCTCGGGGCTTATACTGTCTATTTCTGGCCCCTACGCAAAGGCCTCTCGATGATGCAGGGAACCTACGATATTCCCGCCATCTACTTTAAGGGACATGCTGTTCTGACGAACACAGCTCCAACCGCCGTCTATCGAAGTGCAGGACGACCGGAAGCAATTTATATAATTGAGCGTCTAATTGACCAAGCCTCGGAACAATACGGTTTCGATAAAGTTGAACTCCGCCGACAAAATCTCATTCAAAGCAACGACATGCCGTTTACCAATGGTGTTGGCGTCACCTACGACAGTGGCGACTATAAAGCGGCTATGGAAGAGGCAATGCGCGAAAGTGATTGGAACGGCTTCGAAGACCGAAAAGCGGAATCGGCGAAGCGTGGTCTCTGTCGTGGACACGGCATCGCAAACTATATCGAGGTGACGAGCGGCATTCCGCGCGAGCGTGCCGAAATTACTATTACCAACGACGGATATGTTGAATTAGTTGTTGGAACGATGAGTAGCGGCCAAGGACACGAGACAAGTTTTCCACAACTAATTTGTGAGTGGCTGGAAATCCCATTCGATAAAATTCGTTTTGTAGTGAACGATACTAACCGCGTTTCGGTCGGCGGTGGTTCGCATTCGGGACGTTCCATGCGGCTTGTCAGCATTGCAGCGAGTGAGGCGGTTCAGGAATTGCTAGATAATGGAAAGCGCGTCGCAGCCCATGCATTGCAGACGTCTCTCGAAGAGATCAAATATGCTGAAGGCGCATTCCGGTCACCAGGCGGTGCCAGCCTCGACTTATGGGCGGCTGCGAAAACTGCGGAGAAGGAGCCTGATTTACCAAAGCTGGAAGGTATCGGCGATATCGTCAATCGGGTTGGGGGTTATCCATACGGCGCGCACGCCTGCGAAGTAGAGGTTGATCCTGAGACCGGGCATGTTGAAATTCTCGAATGGACCGCAAACGACGATGTTGGCAGGGCGGTTAATCCATTGATATTGCACGGCCAGGCACATGGCGCGGCCGCGCAGGGCATTGGCCAAGCCATGCTCGAAGCCATCGAGTACAACCCGAAAAGCGCACAGCTCCTGACTGGTTCCTTCATGGATTATGCCATGCCACGGGCCGACAATATGCCGTCGTTCAAAACCCTGGTAACGGAAATACCGGCAAGCTCACACCCCCATGGTATTCGCCCGGGAGGAGAAGGAGGAACGACCCCGGCCCTAGGCCTTCTTATCAACGCCATTGTTGATGCGCTTTCGGATTACGGTGTCACACATATCGAGATGCCGGCAACTCCCGAGCGTGTCTGGCGTGCAATTCAAGACGCAAAGCATGACTAGTTATCGAAACCGACCGCTGTGGTATTAGCGCCGCTAAGCACAACGGCCACTGTCTCATTCGCTGCCGGTTTGTAAGCACCAGAGGTCAAGGCTGCGAACGCAGTCGCGGCCCCCGGCTCTACCACCACGCGGGTCCTCTCCCAGAGAATACCTTGCGCCGCACGGATTGCATCGTCTTCTACCAAGACAAGCTCATCAACGAATTTTTTAGCGATTACAAAGGCATTAGTGCCGATTTGCCGCGGTGCTAGGGAATCGGCAGCGATGCTACCTGCTTCCGCATCCGCTGGGCCACCAGCGTCAAAGGCCACTGTCATTGTCGGGGCACCCTTTGGCTCCACACCGATAACTTTGACCCGGTTGCCAAACCAAGCAGCGATACCGCTAATCAGACCCCCACCGCCAACGGATACGAGCACGGTGTCCAGGCTGGGTACATCCTGGATTAATTCAACGCCGACTGTTCCTTGTCCCATAATGGTTTCGGGTTGATCAAAGGCATGTACAGACATAGCACCAGACCGCGCTTGCCAGACTTCACTGTTCTTCAGCGCATCCGCGTAACGCTCCCCATCAACAAAAAGGTCGGCCCCATATTGCTTAATCCGTGCAATTTTCGCCGGCGAGGAAATTTTTGGGACAAATATTTTCGCTGGAATGCCGAGTGTCATTGCCGCAAAAGCCACTGCGGCTCCGTGATTACCACCTGAGGCTGCGACAACACCGGCGTCCGGTAAATTGCGAGAAAGTAAATTAAAGAAGGCACCCCTGCATTTAAAGCTGCCCGAATACTGCATGAATTCTAATTTCAGATTCAGCGGAAATTCACCAATTTCAAAATCCGCGGCGGTCGTGTGCATAACCGGCGTGTGACGAATGTAAGGTCGGATACGTTCTTCCGCAGCTGCGATCGCCAGATGATCGATCACTACCAATTTCCATCCAAAGGCCAGATTGGACGCCGTACATTCCGAAAGGGGAATTTATTCGGATCTGGTGACGTAATCCCCGCGGCATCCACCAGAATGATCTCGCGTGCCATTGGCCCGTAAGCGGCACGGAAGTGGTGCGCCGATTTAACGGCAACAACCGACTTTTCTTCTGGAATAATACCAAAATGAAGGAAAAACATGCGGTCGTAGGCTTGGAACCGATTGGTTATAACGACGGTTTCAACGCCACCGATCTTAATCACCGCCGAGGGACCCAAAACGGCTTCGATCCCCTTCATCATCGGCCCTTCAAATATAAACCGGGCATCAGCAGATGCCTTAGTCACAGTTCCAGTAATTTCGAACGGGGGAGTCACACTCGGGTCAAACTTTCCTCCAAGAGGCATGGATATTTCCGCACCCTCTCTAGCTTGAACCGCCGCTGCAGCAACTTCCGGATCGGTGATTACGGCAAACGCCGCATTCTCGATCCCAGATTCAACCATCGCCTTTAGTAGTAGTGGACTATCGCCGTAGCTGCCACCACCCGGATTGTCACTAAAGTCAGCAAGAACAAATGGTTTGTCCGATGGCTCAGCCACGCTAACTTTTGCCATCGATTCCTCAGGAGAAAGATGCTCGATCGTCGACTGTTCCTTAGTCTCCCAACCAAAGGCAACGAGGTCCGCGATAATGGCCCGCGCGCGTTCCCGATTTTTCGAAAACGTCACACTAATTGACGGTCCGGTTTCATGAATATCAGCCCAACAAAAACCCGCATTCACAGACACGACTTCAATACCCTCCCCATTTTCTTCATAAGCACGGGCTTGTCTGAGTGCTTCCGTCATCGGGCCTTCTTGTGTAGTACGACCATGATCAAAACCATCCAATTGATCGAGCCTGCCGATCAAAGTTTCATAGCCAGCGACCTCGCCTGCAAATTGACGCGCCAATAGTTCTGCCATTTGACGACCGCGTTCAGCCATGTCGATGTGAGGATACGTGCGGTAAGTGACAAGCGCATTCGCGTTTTCCGCCATCTTAATGGTAACATTTGCATGCAGATCAAGCGTCGCCATAACCGGCACCTTTGGGCCGACAGTCGCACGAATTCTTGATAAGAGTTCACCTTCTGCGTCGTCATACCCTTCTGTAACCATTGCCCCATGAAGAGAAAGCAAAACAGCGTCGAAAGTGTCTTCGTTTCGAAGCGCATCCATAACCGCACCGCTCAGATATTCCCACGCTTCCGTTGAAACTTTCCCGGAAGGTGTTGCATCCCCTGCAATCGGCGTAAACAGCAACCAGCCATGTTCTTCCGCAACATCCAAAATGCCGGCAAGTTCGTTATTGGTCCCTTTCAGAAGCGAAGTTACGTCATCGCCTTCATAGAGAACTCTGGCTCGATAAGAATCGAGTGTCGTCGGAAGAATGCTGAAGGTGTTGGTTTCGTGCTTAATTTGCGCGGTCAGAACACGCTTAGTCATTTGGACAATGCCTCCAAATCAGGAATCGGACGACGCGTATCTGCCATGCCCTGTAGCACCCGCTCGATCGCACTCGCAACACCGAGCGTAAATCGGTCCGCGTGACGTCTGGGGCCAACGACCTGCATGCCCAACGGTGTGCCCGTCTGATCAAGGCCGGTTGGGATCATAGTTACGGGGTGCCCGGTTAAAGTAATTGCGGACGCAATGCCAAGCCATTCCACATAATTCGCCGTCTTCACGCCGTTAATTTCATCACAATAAAGTTGTTCCACAGGGAACGGCGGCACCGAATTGCCCGGGCATAGGAGCACATCGACATCGTGAAAGAAGTCCTGGAAACGACGATAGATTGCCGTCTGCTCGGCATTTGCCCAACCGATCTCTTCGGCTGTCATCTTCAATGCTGCTTCAACATTGCTTGTCACGTTTGGGCCTAGTAGCTCAGGCGTATTGCGATAGGCATCCATTCGTCCGGCTAGGAATCCAACGCCTCTGATAATCCAAAATACGTCCAGTGCCCGTTTCATATCAGGGTCGCGGCGTTCACAGATTTTAAAAGACGAGGCAATCTTTCCCACGCGTTCTTCGAAAATGCGCGCTATGTCATTATCTATCGGCACACATCCAAGATCCGTCGACCATGCGACACGGAGTTGGCTGAGATCAATATCTTCAATTTCAATAAAGGCGCTCGTATCAACTGGGCCGGATAGCGGATCACACGGATCGTTCCCCGCCATGGCGGCGAGCATCAACGACGTATCCGCAACATTCCGGGCCATTGGCCCTTGGACATTGTATGTTGTCAGGCCTACGCCCCGCCTATCAGACGGGACTAACCCTGGCGTGCCACGATGTGAGACCACACCGCAGAACGAAGCGGGAGTGCGTAAGCTGCCGCCCGTATCCGACCCGGTGCAAATTGGCGCCATACCGGTCGCAAGTGCAACTGCAGAACCCCCCGATGAGCCACCGCAAATCCGTTTAGGATCAAAGGGATTTCCCGTAGCCCCAAATACCGCGTTTTTGGTATTCGCCCCAGCCCCAAATTCCGGCGTGTTGGTCTTACCAATCACGATGGCACCAGCTCTACGCAATACGGCGATGATCCGCTCGTCTTTCAACGGAACGTTCTCCGCATGGATCGGCGAGCCATATGTGGTGAGCACACCTTCTGTAACGTTTAAATCCTTCACACCCATTGGCAAACCATGCAAAAGACCAAGGTCGTGCCCGCGCGCAACCGCATGCTCCGCGGCTTTAGCCTCTGAGCGGGCCCGATCAAAGCATCGCGTCACCATAGCGTTTACATTTCCATCGATCGCCTCGATCCGCGCAATGCAGGAATCCGTTAGTTCAAGCGGTGACAAGGCTTTCCGGCCGATGAGGCGACGCGCATCAACGGCAGTCAAATCACAGGGTTCAGTCATTTCGTTTTTCCTATTCAGTCGCCCGAATTTTTTCTAAATCAGGCAGCGGGCGCGCCAACTCCCAATCATTCTCAAAAACGTGCTCCAAGGACCGAGCCACGCCTAGAGTAAAAGCATCGCTATGCATCGGCCCACAAATCTGCAAGCCAAACGGCATGCCTGTGTGATCTACCCCACATGGGGTTGAAACGCATGGGTTTCCCATCAGAGTAAGAGCTGAGGTGAGGGCAGAAGCATTCATGTAATTCTTCATCGGCACTCCGTTTACCTCAGTCACATTCCGCTGCTCAACAGGGGTCGGTGTGATTGGCTGACCGGGTGTAATTAGGACATCATAGTCATGAAACATTGTCTGGAACTGCCGATAAAGACGAGTGTGTTCCGCATTGGCCCAGCCAATGTCTTCCGATTTCATTTCTAAACCGGCCTCTACATTGGCCTTAATATTTTGACCAAGTTGATCAGGGTGATTACGATAACGCTCCAGGTGCGAAGCGAGAAACTGAACACCCCTTAGGATCCAAAATACATCAAGTGCTGTATCAAGTGGCGGATTAAAACGTTCGCAAGACTTGAAAACTGATTGAAACCGCTTGAGGCGAGCCTCAAAAGTATCGCGGATACCATGCTCAACAGGCGCCCAACCAAAATCGATGGAAATCGCAACACGCAATTTGGAAAGATCAACCTCCGGCAGGTTTCTATAGTCTTCCCCGCGTACGTTGAACGAAAGCGGGTCCTCTACGTCATTACCTGCCATGACTGATAGCATCAAAGCACAATCTTCCGCCGTGCGGGCCATTGGGCCTTGAACGCTAAAATTGGTAAAACCAACGCCACGCTTGTCGGAAGGTACGAGACCGGTCGTTGGGCGAATGGCCGATACGCCGCTGAATGTCGCCGGTTTACGTAAGCTTCCACCGCTATCCGAGCCCGTGCACAATGGCATCATTCCACTGGCCAACGCGACTCCCGATCCACCTGACGAGCCCCCACAAGCCCGCGAGGGATCAAAGGCGTTTCGCGTATACCCATGAACTTCATTAACCGTAGTGTTCCCACCAGCCCCAAATTCTGGTGTAGCCGTTTTACCGAGAACGATACCTCCCGCATTTCGTAGCTTGGCCACTAACAGCTCATCTTTCTCCGGCACATTGTCACGATAGAGCGGTGAGCCGTAAGTGGTCACCAATCCTTGCGTATCGTTAAGATCTTTTACACCGAAGGGAAGGCCATGCAGCGGTGGCAGTTTCTCACCACTAACTAAGGCTTCCGTCGCTGCGCGGGCTTCTGACCTGGCTCTTTCATAGCATTTAGCCACAACGGCATTGACCGTCGAGTTCACCATCTCGATCCGTGCAATGCAAGATTCGAGGAGTTCGATGGGAGACAATCGTTTCCGGCCAATCAACCGCCGCGCTTCCACTGCGGATAAGTCACAAGGTTCCGTCATACCTTTCTCTTTCTATCTTAAGCAGTACGAAAACTAGTTAGAACGTAACTTCGCAACGTCAGGTACCGGTCGTGCCATCTTTGGCTGAGTATCGAATAATTCTTCCAGCGCAGCTGCAACAGACAAGGTAAATCTATCGCCGTACTTTGGCCCAACAACCTGAATACCGAAGGGCATGCCAGTCGGCCCAACACCCATGGGTATTGCTGTCACGGGATGTCCTGTCGGTGAGAGAGACGACGTCAATCCGACCCATCCAAGGTAATTTTCCATTGGCGCACCATCAACCTCTGTCGGGTAATTTTGAGTATGAGGAAATGGAGGTACTCCAACGCCAGGACAAATCAAAACATCAAAGTCTTCAAAGTATCTATCAAACTCCCGGCAAATCCGCATTTGCTCTGCACATGCCCAACCAACCTGTTCCATTGTCATTTTGACAGCCGCCTCATAATTTGACCGGACAATGTCGCCAAGTTCGTCGTAGTGCTCTTCGTAATGTTTTTTATGCGCCGCTGCGAAATAAACGCCACGCAAAATCCAAAATACATCTGGGCTGGTTGTAAGATCAGGGTCCCTTTCCTCAAGTCTGGCGACATGAGACGACAGCGTCTTCATTCTTTTCTCAAAGACTTCTCGAAGCGAATTTGCAATCGGCGCGCAGCCTAAGTCGGAAGATATACCAACACGAACGCTGGAAAGATCGATGGCATCGACAATTTTAAGGTTGTCGGCATCATGTGGGAAAGCCATAGGATCACTGCCACCAGGCGTTGCCATCGCGGACAACAAGAGCGCCGCATCGTTAACATTTCGGGCAAGAGGGCCTTGCAGGTCCAGCGGTGTCAACGCAACCGCTCGCCGATCGTAAGGTACCAAACCGGGTGTTGGTCGATGTCCAACGACGCCACAGAAAGTTGCGGGCAAACGAACGCTGCCGCCGATATCCGATCCCATAGATAACGGCAGCATACCTGTCGCAAGTGCAACTGCTGTACCACCCGACGATCCACCACAAGTGAGATCTGTGTCGAATGGGTTGCACGTCGCGCCATAGACCAAATTGACCGTATTAGCACCCGCCGTAAATTCCGGCGTGTTAGTTTTACCCATCACAATAGCGCCGTTCCCGCGAACGGCTTTCACTAACCCTTCATCTTCGGTCGGAATATTATCCTTGTAAATCAGTGAACCGTACGTCGAACGGAGCCCGGCGACTTCATTTGCATCCTTCACCCCTATCGGCAAACCGTGCAGTAACTTAAGCGCCTCGCCCTTTGTGACCGCAGTCTCCGCGGCCTGGGCTTCTAGGCGCGCTTCATCAAAACGCTCTGCGACAATAGCATTTACGGCTGGGTTTATTTCCTCAATGCGTTTACGACATGCGTCAAATAATTCAACTGGCGAAAGGAAGCCGTCGCCAATCAGACGACGAGCTTCAACCGCCGACAATTCGCATGGGTCACTCATCCACTATTCCTCTGTTCTTGTTTCGGTGCGACCAGCTCACCTTTCTCCAATATACAACTGTAACTCTTGTCATAGCTAACCCCGACTGGATTAAATTGCCACGACACACCTGACAGAAAATACGCGCCGCACGGATCTAAATCCTACTTCCAACGAGCACTGTAAAACCTCGGGACATCATCCAACGCCGGCAAAAAGTCCAATTGTTTAGAAAGAGCATAGAACGTTGTGTAGCTAAACAGTGGCAGCACGCATGCGATGTCCTGAAGTCTTACAAGGATTTTCCTATACGCGATATTACGGGCCTTCTGATCGTTGGTATGCATGGCATTATTGAGCCAATGATTGATTTTCGTATCATTACAATAATCCAAAGGTCCGTCCCTAAAGAGCGGGTTCAACAAATCAGCTAAATCAAGAGAACCATAAGAAGCCCAAGTAACATGGGCCAAATCAACCAGCCCCGCTTGAACATCGGCTAAAGCTGTTTGAAAGTCCGAAAACTCTTTGACGTGAGAATCGATACCCACCGCTTTTAAATAATTTGCCATATCTAACGAGGCGGGGTGATTACGGTAACTACGAATCTCCAAAGCGCCAGCCGGCTCACCCGGGAGATATTTAGCCCACATATTAACTGCATTGACACTCCGATGGTGGCTGCCGTCGTAAGCGGCATTTTTTAAAAGTTTTCTTGAAGTGTCAGGAGAGTATTCGTATACGCGAACATCCCGTATACACCCGACTTGGGCCGGATGACACAATGCTTTAAGTACGTTCGATCGCGAGCCAAAGACTTTATGAGCGATTTCATCGCGACCTATGGCATGAGCAATTGCTCGCCGAATACGTACATCGCGCAGCGGTGAATCGTCATAATTCCGCCCCGCTCTATTAAACAATAGAAATGCGATCCGGAGACTGGGCGACTTTATGAGCTGAATGGGAGCACCATCAACATGAAGCTGCTCATAGGCGTCTTTCGAAATCCGCCAAATAAAATCCAAATGCCCATTGAGCAATTGAGATAAACGCTCACTAGAATTTTCAATAGTCTCAAATTTAATTCGTCGAATGAATGCTTTACTTTTTGGACCTTGGAAGTACCTGTCGAATTTCTCCACCTCCACGTATCTACCTGGCTCAATTCGCGTCACACGATACGGTCCACTACCAACCGGAGCTATCCGACTATAATGGGGACGACCATTATCAAGAGGCGCATTGGCCCAAGTTGCCTTTGGCAAAATTACAAAGGGGCCCGAAAGTAGCTCCATTAAATTTGGCGTGGGCTGGACAAGGTCAAAGCTGACCTTGTGTGACCCTAGTTTCTTAACATTTTTAATCCACTGAATGCCACGGTGATTGGGCAAACCAACTTGTGAATTTTTTAAACGTCGAACCGTTTCAACGATATCATCAGCGGTAAAATGGTCGCCATTATGAAAGACGACGCCTTGACGTAATTCGATTTCTACAGAAGTCGTAGAAATCCAATTTAATCTGGTCGCAAGCAGCGGCTTGAAAACAGGCCTGTTCGGGTCACGGTAAAATAAAGTGTCCCAAACAAGATGCTTAAAGGCCAAACTCTCCGGTCGCAAATCATTATAAGGGTTTAAATTTTCGAATTCCGCCGCAGAAGACCAATACAGCGTGTCATCACGCGGACCGGCGTGCGCCGTATAAAAAAATCCGCACACGAGCAACGGGACCACCGTATGCCAGAAAACAAGCTTACGAGCTCTAGCACAGCCATTTTTTTGGAAATTCGGCATTTAAATCAGACACCTCCAAACCATTAGTAACGCTACGCTGGTAAACACCTTGGATCAAGGTGCCCATCGCTAAAACGCTTTCCCGACAGACGGAGCAAAGGCCGACTTTTAATTTGACTATGAAGCTATGAATAAGAGCGCTTGCGTCATTGGGTATCACGCAGCTTTCCATTCAGCCTTATTCAACAAATCATGACGTCCGGACCTTGGGATCAACCAAGGAGCGTTCGTAAGTAACCTATTTTATCTTTACAAAAAAGCACGACAGTTCCATCTCGAGCGAGAAAAAAGATACACACACGTATTGATCAATTTGAAAGGAGAAAAACGCCTCTTGCAAACTGCTATTTGAAAGTCAGTTATTCGAGAGGAGCAATTATATTAAAGGAGTATAAGAGCCTGCTTGCTAAGCTCGGATATAGCTCTTCAATACGTCGTCAATAATACGGTCCAGATCCTGAACTGTTCGGCAGAGTTTCGCGACATGACAAAATGGCAGATAGCGAAGCATCTCCGAATCGCCCGTACCCCAAAATGTCTCAGGCTCAGGGTTTAACCAAATTACAGATTTTGCGCGGTCGTGCATCCATCGCATCAAATCCACACGAGGATCGTTATGATTGGACC
>PBOZ01000024.1 GCA_002724555.1 Rickettsiales bacterium | reverse complement strand
GTGACCCCTACGGGACTCGAACCCGTGTTTTCGCCGTGAAAGGGCGATGTCCTAGGCCACTAGACGAAGGGGTCACTTAACGAGACTTTTACTGTTGCTGGCACGCTGGGTCAAGCAGCTAATCGGTAAAATAAAGAGCGGTTAATCCTGCCCATCTCCAATAGGTCATAAATTCCCACAAACCTATAAATAATTTACTATCGTCTTTTAACTTATTGAAAAATCGTTAATATTTTTATGAACGGCTTGGCACTTCACTTGCAGTATTTAACCTAAATGTTCGCGCAGGAGCGCTCATCACGGTTTTGGAGAATGCCAGATGACAATGTTTAGTGCCCTTACGGCCGCATTTACGGGTATGAGATCACATACCACTTCCATGCAGTCGATCAGTGACAACATCGCCAACATACAGACACCTGGTTATAAAACAGCCAACACCCGTTTTAGGGAGTTAATCTCGGAGATCGACCGAACTAAGAACCGAGTTGAGCAACAGCATATGGGCGTCGCCCCAAAAACTCAGTTTTTTATCGATAAACAAGGGATGGTTGAATTTACCAATCGGGCACTCGACGTCGCAATCCAGGGCAAAGGTTTCTTCGTGTCCAATACTGAACCCGATGGGACCGGCAGTATAGAATTAACTAGGAATGGCCAATTCTCGAATAAGCAAGTGAACATTGGTGGTACGGACCAGCTTTTCCTTTCAGATTCTGCGGGTAATGTCGTATTGGGTTGGCCCACGGATAGCACCGGGGCCTTTCAAGTCGGTGCCGACGTAGGAAGTCTGGAACCAATCCGGATCGATACGAACGCGTTCACGGTCACGGCGCGGCCTTCCACTGAAGCTTTGATGCAGGTAAACCTCAAGAACGACGCAGCAATCGGTGAGAGTTTCAACGTCGACTTCGCAGTCTTCGATGAGGGCGGCACCGGTCACAATCTGAGATTTAACTTCGCAAAGACAGCGACCGTCAACACTTGGGACGTAACACCGTCATTCTCCGATGGAACAACCATCGCGCAAACAGTTCCGATTACGATGACCTTTGATGGGGCAGGCAAGGTGGTTTCACCAACTGCACAAACGCTTGATTTGACATTTTCCAACGCTGGCGGTGGTGCTGCCTCTATTGCGGTAGACTTTTCAAACATGTCGCAGTTCAATGGCGGTTTTGCCGTTCTTGACTTGAGATCCGACGGTAATGGATCCGGCTTTCTTGACAGAATTAATTTTAACGAAAATGGTATCGTGGTGGGTACTTTCTCAAACGGATCGTCACGCAATCTCTACAAATTACCAATCGCTATTGTTGACGAGCCAAACAAATTAGATCTGCGCTTCAACACTCACTACGCAACAACAGCCGAATCTGGAGGCATTTCATTATTCGAAGCTGACAAAACTGCCCTAGGCGCTTTTGTAGCTGGATCTTTGGAAGCCTCTACTACCGACTTAGGAACCGAATTCAACAATATGATTATTGCTCAGCAGAGCTTCGCAATGAATGGCCAGTCTTTCCGGGCAATAGATCAGATGGCCCAAATCGCCTACGAACTGAAACGTTAGAATTTCGCTTGCTGTAACTAAATGCTACTGTTGTTTTTTTCGGCAAAAAACAACCAAAGTTCTTTTGCAGCGCTATTTCTAATAACACACGAGCGTCACGATACTGACGCAACGTCCTCAATGATTAGTTGCGCTTCTTCTCGACCCTGCCAGCGGTCCACGCGGATATGACCCGCCACGTGGAGAGGGAGACCAATGGAATTCAGCAATGCATCACCGTGAGGTTCCCCCAAGCTACGGAATGATATTGCCTTCAAGCGCCCACCCGTGGCGCCAGCAAGAAAACAGCGAACATGATTTTCCCCAACAATGTCTGCCTTCACGATGCGCGCCGCTGGTAATACAAACCGCGGTTCTGGATTTCCCGAACCGAAAGGTGCAATTCTTGCCAAATCAAATGCTAGTTCTGTCGTTGCACCTTCCGGTTGCACTGCCGCATCGATGCGCAGTCGCCGAACGACACCTTCAGTGCCAACTTGATTTTCAATGTGATTAGACAAGAATTTCACAAATTCCTCTTCACTTTCCTGGGATACTGTAAATCCCGCCGCCATCGGATGTCCGCCGCCATTGATAAGGAGTCCCGACTGACGGGCAGCAACGATTGCCGCTCCAAGGTCAACACCAGAAACCGAGCGTCCCGATCCTTTGCCGACGCCATTATTGCGGGCGACGACACAAGCCGGACGGTTGAAACTATCTTTCAATCGACCAGCGACAATGCCTATAACCCCCGCATGCCAATTGTCTGCAGAGACATAGACCAGTCCCTCGCGCACACCGCGCATGTCAGTTTGCAAAATAGCTTCTTCTAGGCAAGCCGCTTCCAATTCCCGGCGTTCATTATTCCAATCATCGAGTCGCATTGCCAAATCGCGGGCTTCATCAGCATCATGTGTGGTCAATAGCCGCGCCCCTAGGCCTGATTCGCCGACACGCCCTCCGGCATTCACTCGTGGACCAAGAATAAATCCAGCATGGTAGGTTGTTGGCGCTTCAGCAATTGAGGCAACATCAGAAAGCGCGCGCAAACCAATATTATCGCGCCGCGCCATGACCTTTAGTCCTTGCGCAACCAGCGCCCGGTTCAAGCCGGTTAATGGAACTACATCACAGACTGTGCCAAGAGCAACTAAGTCAAGCCACTGTAATAAATTCGGCTCTGCCCGAACAGCATAATGGCCACGCTCACGTAGGCATCGATTTAGTGCAACGACGAGAAGGAATACCACGCCAACCGCCGCTAATTGACCCTGTCCGCTCTCATCGTCGACCCGGTTCGGATTAATGACCGCGATTGCGGCTGGCAACTTCGGTTCAGCAGCATGATGATCAACGACCACAACATCAACACCGGCCTCCGCTGCCCCCGCAAGGGGTTCAAAGGCGGTAATGCCGCAATCAACTGTTATAATCACACCGGCACCCGCATTTTTCATCTGCAAGAGTGCTGGCAGATTAGGTCCATAACCTTCTCGCATCCTATCCGGAACATAGATATCAACCTTACCGCCGACGGCTTGAATGAAACGTTCTAGCAACGCAGCGGATGTTGCGCCATCGACATCATAATCCCCAAAAACACCAATAGTCTCACCATCAACAATAGCGCCAGCTATTCGACCCACCGCTTCATCCATCCCTTTCAACATGGATGGGTCCGGCAATAATGTTTTCAGAGATGGATTGAGGAATGATTCAGCAATATCAATATCGATCCCGCGGGCGACGAGGATACGTGCAACAATATCCGAGAGGTCATGCCGTTGCCTTAACGCCAAGGCAAGCCGATCATCCGCCGGGCTCGCTTCCCATCTTTTGTTAGTCAGAGAGTGCTCGACGCCGAGTACTGCACTGCGTGGGGCACTCATTCGTCTTCCAAATACTCCGGCCGCTTACGTTCAAAATTGTGGGTCGCCTCGATAACCCTTACAGTTCCACTCAAGGAACGCATGACCATTGACTGCGTCGTGGCACCGGTGGCCGAAAAACGGACGCCGCGCAACATCGTACCATCTGTTACTCCTGTTGCAGCAAACATGACATTGCCCTTTGCAAGATCAAGTATTTCGTATTTTCGGTCAAAATCCGTTATGCCACATGCGGAAGCACGTTCGCGTTCGCCTTCATTTCGAAATAACAGCCTCCCCTGGAATTGGCCACCAATACAGCGAAGAGCGGCCGCCGCCAATACACCTTCGGGGGCGCCACCACTGCCAAGATAGATATCAATACCGCTATCTTCCTGAGACGTGGCCATTACACCAGAGACATCTCCATCGGAAATCAGCAATATGCGGGCTCCCGTATCACGGACGGCCTTAATTAGATCGGTGTGGCGCGGGCGATCCAATATGCAGGCGACCACATCAGTTATACGCTTGCCTTTGGCCTCCGCTAGATTTTTTAAGTTTTGCTCAGGCGAATTATCAAGGTCGACAATACCTTTGGGTAACCCACCACCTATCGCTACCTTATCCATATAAACATCTGGCGAATTCAGATAACCACCTTCCTCCGCAAGCGCAATTACCGTGAGGGCGTTCGGTCCACCTTTCGCCGTAATCGTCGTTCCTTCTAAGGGGTCAAGTGCTATGTCTATTTTAGGACCTTGACCATTCCCGACCTTCTCGCCGATATACAACATTGGCGCTTCATCTCGTTCTCCTTCGCCAATAACTACCGTTCCATCGATCGAAAGACTGTTTAGCGCATTCCGCATCGCGTCAACCGCCGCTTGATCCGCAGCCTTTTCATCACCCCGCCCCATCCATCTGGAAGATGCCAATGCCGCAGCTTCCGTTACCCGAACTGCTTCAAGCGCCAAGTTACGGTCCATAATTGTACTTATTTCTTCACTCATTTTTTCTTCCTCTCGGATTCCGCCGGTAACGTCTCCGCATTGCAGCTCAAATAGTTTCAATCCGGATCACATGAGGTTTCTCCCGTACTGCATCCAACGCTTCGAATGCACTTAAAACTTTTTGAATTGAAGCCTCACTCGTTTCATGGGTAGTCATGACCACGGGCACGGCCTCGGTTTCCGAACGTGAACGCTGAATCACCCCTTCAATTGAAATTTTATGTTTCGCTAACTCTGCTGCAATCTCCGCGAAAACACCAGGCTGGTCATCAACCATCAATCTCACATAATAAGATCCCGAATGATCGTCCAGTAATGCTGTGGCCGGCGGCACTAGAGACTTGGTAGGCACACCAAATGCATGCACAAACCGTCCAGTGGCAATATCAACAATGTCCGAAACAACCGCCGAAGCTGTTGGTCCGGCACCCGCACCACGACCTTCTAGGACGGTGGTTCCAACGAAATCACCTTCGGTTACAACCGCATTGAAAACGCCCTCGACACCACCAATTGGCGCTTCCTGCGGAACCATCGCCGGATGAACACGTTGCTGTATGCCGTTTACTGTCCGTTCGCAAATACCAAGAAGCTTAATTTTGTAACCAAACTCGCCAGCATATTCGATATCTTCGGAGGCAATGTGTCGGATGCCCTCAATATGAACGCTGTCGAAATCAATTTCGGTGCCAAATACAACACTGGTCAGTATTGCAAGCTTATGCGCAGCGTCTATACCATCAATATCAAAACTAGGATCTGCTTCCGCGTAACCCAATTCCTGTGCTTCAGACAAAACGTCATCAAAAGAGCGACCAGTTTCACGCATGGTCGTCAAAATGTAATTACACGTCCCGTTTAGAATACCTTGCAAGCGTTGAATGCGATTACCGGCTAGACCCTCGCGCAATGCTTTGATTATTGGAATACCACCGGCGACCGCCGCCTCATAAGCCAACACAACACCGGCCGTTTCAGCCGCAATGGCAAGAGTAGTGCCATGTTCCGCAATCAGAGCCTTGTTCGCCGTGACAACATGTCGGTTCGCAGCAATTGCTGCCTCGCAAGCATCCTTTGCAGAACCTTTGCTGCCGCCGATAAGTTCCACAAAAACATCAACGGCAGCTTTTTGAGCCATATCCACCGGATCATCAAACCATTGGTAACGCGATAAATCTACGCCGCGTTTTTTCAACCTATCGCGGGCACTGACCGCTACAATTTCGATACGTCTACCTGACCTCTCCTCAAGCAAATCCGCCTGCTTTGCCAAAAGATCAATCGTTCCAAGACCAACCGTTCCAAGACCCGCGACGGCTAGTTTTATTGCTTCGCTCATTCTGCCACCGCCTTTATCACCGTCGCCTCTTCAGGGTTTGGCGCACCAACTAAAAGTGCCTTAATGTTTCTAATGGCCTGTCGTGTCCGATGAAGATTTTCAACAAGTGCGATCCGCACAAAACCTTCACCATATTCGCCAAAACCGATGCCCGGTGAAACTGCTACTTTCGCCTCTCGCAGTAGCACTTTTGAAAACTCCAGCGAACCAGCCTCTTGATAGGAGGCCGGTATTGGAGCCCAAGCAAACATCGTCGCCTTAGGGCTGGGTATTTTCCACCCGGCTGCTTCAAGGCCTTTCACTAAAACATCACGTCGCCCTTGATAGAGCGCACGCATATCTTCGACGCATTTCTGAGGTCCGTTTAGTGCTGCCGTTGCCGCAACTTGGACGGGAGTAAACGCACCATAATCCAGATATGACTTCACACGTGCCAGTGCCTCTATGAGCGTCTTATTGCCAGCTGCAAACCCAATCCGCCAGCCTGGCATCGAGTATGTTTTACTGAGTGATGTGAACTCTACAGCCAGATCCCGAGCACCTGGCACTTGTAAAATCGAAGGTGGCGGATTTCCGTCAAAGTAGACTTCCGAATAAGCCAAGTCTGAGAGAATGTAAATCTCATGATACCGGCAAAAATCAACAATTTCAGAATAAAAATCAAGATGAACCGACTCTGCCGTCGGGTTTGAGGGATAATTCAGCACGACCGCTAGAGGTTTCGGTATCGAATATTCCACCCCGCGCTTTAGCGTTGCCATAAACTCCCGGCGGGCTTCGGTCGATTGAACATATGCCGGCAGATAACGCACCGCACCGCCGGCTATAATGAAACCAAACGCATGAATCGGATAGCTGGGATTCGGAGACAGGACAATATCACCTGGGCTAGTGATAGCTTGCGCCAAGTTCGCCATACCTTCTTTCGAACCAAGCGTAACTATGGCCTCGTTTTCAGGGTCAATAGACACACCAAATCGGCGCTCGTAGTAGTCGGACAACGCGCGTCGCAATCCGGGTATACCTCGGCTATTCGAATAACGGTGTGCTTTCGGATTCCGAGCAGACTCGACTAATTTATCAACTATATGCTCAGGCGTCGCAGAATCTGGGTTACCCATTCCAAAGTCTATAATATCATCCCCGTTCGCCCGGGCATCTGCCTTCATCTTATTTACTTCGGCAAATACGTATGGCGGCAGCCGTTTTATTCGGTAAAACTCTTCCTGCATCAATGAATTCCTAGCCGATCGTTTTTAGGATCTTTCTTGATAGTCTATGAAAATCTCAGCTCGCCGGTTATAGGCTGCCCCGGTCTGGGTGGATTCTTCATAGACGGGAGCTCGATCGCCCTCAGCAATCATTTCAATATTCTCCCGCGGCACACCTTGTCTTATTAGCGCATCCGCAACCGCATGTGCACGCCGCAGGGACATTTTAAAATTAATCTTTTCCCGCCGATAGTCACTTGCATTAATGCTACCGATACTGGAATGACCAACGACACGAATCTTGCCTCCCGTTTGCACAAATGCTTGAGTAATTGCAGCAATTATCGAGACGTCTTCATCGCTCAATCGGTCCGAACCGTCGCTGAAATAAATTGTTCCCACTTGAACGGACTTCAGTGCGGCTTTTTGGGAAGCTGTAGGTACCACGTTTCGAGATAACTGGGCTGGACTGGGTGGTGCAACAGCCACGATTGGACCATTTGCAGGCCCTCGCAATGGTTGAGGGGCAGGTGGTGGCTTGGCTTTATTACTAGGCTGGCCAACCGGTGTCACAAACCCCGCCGAAGGCGGTACAGCAAGGGGTTTGGTCACGGATGGCGCTAACTTACGTGCAACAGTCGGGCTTCCTACTGTCCGCGCCTGTCTAACCTGTGAGGGCACTGACGGCATGACCCGTGGCGTCGAAAATGTTGGCGGGGGCGGTGCTAAGGTTGGTCGTTTGGATATCGGTGGCGGTGTAATACGAGATTTTTGCGGCCCCTTTACCAAAGCCGGTGCTAAGGGTTTAACTCCCTTTTTTGGAGCGGGTTTCTTAACCAAGCGCGATGAAACAATAGGGCGCGGTGGCGGCGCTACGCGCATCGAAGCTGGTGGCTGAACTAAGCTCGAACCCGTTTTCGAACCTTGTGCCTGAACAGGCTGCGGCGGCCTAACAGCACCCGGCAACGCCAGCGTCGGTAGGGTCGCGGGCCGACTCACGGTAGACGTTGAGACCTTACCTTCCGAACGAGCAATAGGAACAGCCTGACTACGTCGAATTTTCTGGCGGGGCTGAGCCCTACCTCCAAATACCGCTGCACTTTGGCGTAATTCTTGTTCGGAATACTTCGCGTTCTGAGTATCAGCAGCAAGCCCCTTCGCGATTTTTTGTGTCTCTTGTTCAGGTGTCGGCCTCTTTGGCTTTGATTGCACGTCGCCTAACCTCGGAAACGGTTTTTGCCCTGGTGAACGGCCGCTGGTCCATGCTTGTCGATCTTTCTTTTCTTTTGCGTCTCCTTTTTCTTTTGTGTCTTCGTCGTCGCCAAACCAATTCACAGGATTCAAATTTTTAACAACTTTACGGGTCGTATCCGCAGCACCGCTGCAACCAATCAGGATAGCACCGAGAGCCACCACAACTAAAAACCTAAAAGTTTCAGACATCATCCGTCTTTTTATCAATATTTCCACCGTTTTGCCGCTTTAAACCTATTGGACCTTTATATCTTATATGTCGCGCAATATTAATTGGCGTTTATATATCCATGACTCACCAACGGCTAGTCTTCTTGATCGATGCCACGCGGGAAATCAATAAATCCTGCATAAAATATCACCATGTCATGGGTTATGGTTTCATAAAATCAGATAACTTGGCGTGTGCCGCCATAGCCCCATTGCTTTAGCGATAATCAATTTTGATCAATAAGAAGCAATAAATTGCGAACAGATGTAAAAACCCATTCACGATTTTAACCCTGCTTAATTAGCTGAACTCCGAAAAATTTAGACTAAAAGGGCCACAATTTTTTTGTAGGACCTTTTCTCGCTTCGGAAACTACCAGTTATATTCAACCAACTGCGAGCAACTGAATTCTCTAATTGGAAGCCCCGACTCTTGACCATTAAAAACATCGGAGAAAAAAATTCAAACGCGCTCTGCTAAATCATGCACTATAAATCGTCACTAAATCTCAAGCCTGTGGGGCAACGGAAAGCCTTCCTTCGACGCCATGCTTTTCGATTAGTCCTTGGACGAAACCACTGGCTTTTGTTTCCTCAACGAAATCACGCATATACGCGGCGGCTGCCTTATGCTCCGGTTTTGTGCCCATCGCTTGTTGTACGGCAGTAAATTGTCCATCCAAAATGCGGGCGCCTGGCAGTTTTTCAACGTCCGTAATTAAGCGTGGCCGGAGACCGGCAAGCGCTTCAAGTTTTTCCTCCACAAAAAGATCAAATGAACCATCCAAACCTTGAGCCAGTTTCAGTTCTGCGTTTTGAATGTTATCGGAAAGCCAGAGTTCATAGGCGCTCCGCGCCGATACAGCGATCCGATTACCCGCTTTATCAACTTCATCGATTGATTGAATGGCTGAACCATCCGGCACAAGATAGGTCGCTTCAATTTCCACGTAGGCGGCCGTAAAAGCGATTGTCTTTGCGCGTTCCGGTTCAGCTCCAATATTACCGATATCCCAAGCATCCTCCGCAGCCGCATCCGCCAACTCACCCGGTGTGGCAAATGGGATAAGTTGACAATCGACATCCAGGCGACGCGCCAATTCCCGAGCCATGTCAGGTGAGACACCATCAGGGTCGCCCGCCGGTGTTTTTCCAGTGACTAGCAAAAAATTACCCATATTGATCGCAGCGCGCAAAACACCTGTAGGCGCCAATTCAGAACGGACTTCTAAAGACATCTGATTTTCCTCTATGAGTTGTTTTATTTAGAGATATTGCAGACCGATACTAGTGGGCAAGCGTTATGCATGACACATCAACTAGATTTTTAAAGTTTTGTCGTACACACCAAACTCTCATTATGAGATTTTTTACATAATATGAGAAACAATTTGAAAAAATATGTTACGGCTGAGCTCCACGGGCCAAGCTTCCCGAACGGAAAAAGAAGGCGATCTAATAACAAACTATCTATGACGTCTAACAAAGTTAGCGGCCGCCCGGTATTACATTGCCTAAAATTTGCGAACATTTCTTTTTGCTACAATGCAATATTTAGAAGTGTGTGCGCCTAGTCGCCTGCACACACGGGCGTATATCTTTATCGGCAATTCTCACTTGACGAATGATCGATAATCTATGACCAATACGCTTCTCACTCGCCACGACCCAGAAGAAGCTCGCCAATTTCTTGCTGAAAGCACCTGGGGCGAGGAGACCCACTATCGCCTTCTTAAACGAAATACCGAAGCAAACCCAAACGCGTTTGCACTGAGGGATGGTGGCCGCCGTTTGACCTGGAAACAACTAAGTAATTG